>DNGD01000187.1 GCA_003486725.1 Rhodospirillaceae bacterium | reverse complement strand
GCCGCGATCGATGCGGGGGCGGACACGGTCTATGTTGGCTTTCGTGATTGCACGAATGCGCGCAATTATCCGGGGCTCAACTTCGATGTTGAGGAAATGGCCGAAGGCGCGGACTACGCGCATGAGCGCGGGCGCAAGCTTCTCGTTGCCATCAACACCTTTCCCCGCGCCGGAGACGAAGCAACGTGGCATACGGCCATCGATAATGCGGCTTCGATTGGCGCGGATGCAGTAATCATGGCCGATATTGGCCTCCTTGATTACGCGACGCGCAAGCATCCCAATTTGCGGCGGCATCTCTCCGTGCAAGCCGCGGCGTCAAACCCGCTTTCTATCGCGTTTTACCGCGACAATTTCGACATTAAACGCGTGGTTCTCCCGCGCGTTCTCTCGGTGGACGAGGTCGCCGCGATCATCGGCGAGATCCGCATTGAAACGGAAGTGTTCTGTTTTGGTAGCGTCGGCACGATGTCGGAGGGGCGCTGTTTTTTGTCCTCCTATATGACCGGCTCGTCGCCCAGCCATGATGGTGTGTGCGCCCCCGCCAGCCATGTGGCGTATAAGGAGGAGGGCGACTGTATGCTGTCCTGTCTCGGTGATGTGACGCTTAATCGCTTCGGCAAGGATGAACCCGCCGCCTATCCCACGCCGTGCAAAGGGCGCTATGTCACGAATGGCAAGGCCTCCTATTTGTTCGAGGAGCCTGTGGGCTGGAACGTGATCGACATTCTGCCGCAGCTGAAAAACGCAGGCGTGACGGCGCTTAAGATCGAGGGGCGGCAGAGAAGTCGCGCCTATGTTGCGCAAGTCGTCTCGACCTATCGCAAGGTGCTCGATGCGCTGGCGCGCGGCGAAACAAACATCGATACCGGCGCGCTGCACGCTCTTTCCGAAGGCGGCAAACAAACCATGGGCGCGTATAAAAAAGGGTGGCGGTAAATCTATTCGTCATCCCGCTTGATTACCCTCCCGCAAGGTGAGGGCTGGCGGTAAATGTTCTTCGTCATCCCGCACGAAGTCCCGCGTATAGCGGGACAAAGATGCGGGATCTCGAGCGGATTGAGAGCCACAAAGAGTGCCGAAAGAGCGGTGCGCAGGCGTTTGCGGGATCCCGCATCTACGCGTCTCGCCAAAGGCGATCGCTCCGTGCGGGATGACGGAGGTGGGGGAGACGAAAGTAAGCGCTACGTAAGAACCCCTTACTCTTCCTCAACCACGGAGAGCAGGAGTTTTAGCCCTTCGATGACGCTGAGGCGGCGGACTTCGTGGCGGTCGCCCTTTTGGTTGGACTGAACGTGAAAATTCCGTCCATCCCGCGTTGCAATCCCGAAATAGACAAGACCGACAGGTTTGATCGCTGTGCCGCCATTCGGGCCTGCAATGCCCGTCACCGATAGCGCCACATCCGCATGGGAATAATCAAGCGCCCCCATAGCCATATCGTCCGCGACTTCGGGGCTGACCGCGCCGAACGTGTTGATGCGGTCGGGCAGAACACCCAGCAGATCGATCTTGGCGTTGTTGTCATAGGTCACAAAACCACGATCCACCACGGCGGAGGCACCCGAAATGGAGGTCAGCGCGGCGGCAATCAGCCCGCCGGTGCAGCTTTCCGCCGTCACGATCTTCTTGCCCTTTTTCGTGTAGGCTTCGATGACCTGAAAAGCGATGCGTTCGATATCGTCTGTAAAGCGCATGGTTACTTACCCTTCAAATCTTACAGTGGCGATGGCTTGCGCCGCGATGCCTTCGCCGCGACCGGTGAAGCCAAGGCGCTCGGTTGTTGTGGCTTTGAGGCTCACCCGATCTTCGTTCACTTCCAGAAGTTCTGCAATGCGTTTTTGCATGGCGGCGCGATGGGGGCCAAGGCGAGGTTCCTCGCACATCACCGTAACGTCCACATGGGCGATAAGGCCTCCGCGCTCGTTGATCATTTGCACAACATGGCGGATGAAAAGCGCGCTATCCGCGCCTTTCCATTGCGGATCGCTCGGCGGAAAATGCGTGCCGATATCGCCCGCCGCCATCGTGCCGAGCAGCGCATCAGTCAGCGCATGCAAAATAACGTCGGCGTCCGAGTGCCCTTCGAGAGTCATGGTGTGGGGAATGGCAAGGCCGCCGAGATGAATGACGTCGCCTTTGATCAGGCGGTGAACGTCAAAGCCCATGCCTGTGCGGATATCGCCAAAGTTCTGACCCAGCAAACGCGCGGCGCGTCCCAGATCATCGGGGTTCGTGATTTTCATATTGTCGGGGTTGGAGGGAACGAGGGTCACTTCCATACCTGCTTTCTCCGCCACGGCGGCATCGTCGGTCAGTTGCTGGCCGATGACGGCCTGATGTGCTTTCAAAATCGCGCCAAAGTGAAAGGCTTGCGGCGTGTGCGCCTGCCATAAATTCGCGCGGTCGATGGTATCGGTAATTTTCTGACCAGCGCCGCGTTTCAAGGTATCGACCAGTGGCTTCGCGGCAATCGCGCCCTCGGCGGTATCCAGCGCCTTGCGCACGGCGGTGATGGTCGGCGCATCGATCAGGGGACGCGCCGCGTCATGGATCATTACGAAATCGGGCGGGTTGGGTTGCGCGGCGAGGGCTTCGAGGCCAAGGCGCACGCTGTCTTGCCTTGTCGCGCCGCCATGAACGGGGACGGGAAGGCCAAGGCCTTCGACGGCGCGGTCGTACAAATCGCGATGCTGCGGGCTGATGACGATTTGCACATCGGTAATATGGGGATGATTGGCAAAGGCCAAGATCGAGCGGCGCAGGATCGGCATGCCTCCGATATCCTGATACTGCTTGGGGATTGGGCTGCCAAAACGCGTGCCGGAACCTGCGGCGACAATAAGGGCGGTACAACGGGTCATAAGATTCTCAACGGGTTTGTGTGGCCGGCAGTGTAGAGGCTGCGCCGCAGGGAGGGAAGGGTGATCTTTCCCCGTGATTGGTTGACAATGTGAAAGACAATGTCCGCCGCGCACTGTTGCGTTAACGAAAAAGATGGCCTATAGCCACACTTTTTACTTGACTTTTGAAAAATTTTGTGATACGGTTTGCAGTATAATCCGCCTTCGCCCAATTGGGCTACGGCGTGACAAGTCGGCAGGGCTTCACCACAAGGTGAGGCCTTTTTTTTGGGCAATGGAGTCGTAAGTAAGAGTCTTTGCATAGGGTGAGGGGGAACCCGCCCACGCAAGAGGCTTCGGCGCGGCAAGGTTAGTTGCCTATTTTTTAGGCAAATGCTATTGGCCTTTCTGAGAACATCAGGAAGGCTTTTTGCGTGTTAGACTTACTCGAACCTGTTGAAATTGAACAAACGATAAGCGCGACAATTCCTCGCCCGCTTGGCCCCATCAAGCTGGGTAAGGAGATCATCGACGTGCCCGTGATCCTCGCGCCGATGGCGGGCGTGACGGACAGGCCGTTTCGTACGTTGGTGCGGCGCTTTGGCGCGGGGCTTGTGGTGTCCGAGATGGTCGCCAGCCAAGCGATGATCCGCCATGTGCGCAAGACGATGCAGATGATCGAGCCAGCGGATAAGGACGATATCCTGACGGTGCAACTGGCGGGCAGTGATCCCGTGGTGATGGCCGAGGCCGCGAAACTGAATGCGGATCGCGGCGCGCGCATTCTCGATATCAACTTTGGCTGCCCCGCCAAAAAGATTGTGAGCGGCGAAGCGGGCTCGGCGCTGATGAAGGATGAGGCCAAGGCCGCGAAGATTTTGGAAGCTGTCGTCAAGGCCGTTGACGTACCCGTCACGCTGAAGATGCGCCTTGGGTGGAACCATGAAAACCTGAACGCGCCGCGTCTGGCCAAGATCGCGGAAGAGATCGGCATTCAAATGGTCACCGTGCATGGCCGCACGCGCAGCCAGTTTTACAGCGGGCATGCGGATTGGGCCGCTGTGGCTGCCGTGAAGGAAGCGGTTTCCATTCCCGTGATTGTGAACGGCGATATTCGCGGCGCGCAGGATGTTGCGCAGGCGTTGACGTTGTCCGGCGCGGACGGCGTGATGATCGGGCGCGGTGCCTATGGCAAGCCGTGGCTGCTAAAGCAGATGATGGATTTTATCACGACTGGTGTGGCCTCGCCGCCGCCGAGCATCGAGGCGCAGCGCAAGATCGTGCTGGAGCATTTCGAGGATATGTTGGCGACATACGGCGATTATGCGGGGTTGCGCATGGCGCGCAAGCATATGGGTTGGTACAGCAAGGGCATGGCCGGAGCCGCCGATTTTCGTGGTGCGGTCAATCATGCGAGCGAACCGCAAGCCGTGCGGGAGATGGTGACCGAATTCTTCAAGAGTTAGGTTTGGGGCGACGATGAAACAGGCGGACACTGAAAAAAAGGCAGGGTTGGGGGCGTCGGTCGAGCGCCACCTGAAAGCCTATTTTGCTGCGCATGAGGGGGAATTGCCTGCCGCTGGCCTTTATGATCGAGTGTTACAGGAAGTCGAAGCGCCGCTGATTCGCTTGGCGATGGCGGCGTGTAACGGCAACCAAATTCGTGCGGCGGCTCTTTTGGGCTTGAACCGCAACACTCTTCGCAAGAAGATCAACGAGCGCGGTCTGGACGTGCCGCGCGCCAAGGGAAACAAAAACAACAACCGCAAAGGAAAGGGCAGGACGACGTGATGAACGAAAAACTGATCCGCCCTTTATTGTCGTGGGCGGAGCGTCATAGCCTGCGTGAGAATCTGGCCGTGTTTTTGGTCGTTGCCGCTGTCGTGCTGGGGGGTTCCACCTATGCCGCCCTGACGCGCGCACCGTTTTTCGGCAGTGATCCGACGACGGTCACCGTCCTTTTGTTTCTGGATTTAAGCGTTTTGCTGCTGCTCGGCACGATGGTGACGCAGCGCATCTATGCCGTCTGGATGAAGCGCCGTCGGAATCTGGCGGCCTCGCGGCTTCATGTACGCATGGTGTCCGTGTTCACCATGCTGGCCGCCGCGCCCGCCGTTTTGGTTGCCATGTTCGCTGCCGTGTTCTTCTACTTTGGCGTCGAGGCCTGGTTTTCGGATCGTGTGAGCACTGCGCTGGTGGAATCGCAAGCGGTGGCGCAGGCCTATTTGAAAGAGCATCAACAGGTGCTGCGTGCCGATGCGCTGTCGATGGCGAACGATTTGAACCGTCAGGCGGTGCGCCTGTCTGAAGACCCTGTGAGGCTTGCGCAGACCGTGTCAGCGCAGGCCTATTTGCGGTCTTTGACGGAAGTGATTGTGTTCGATGGCGCGGGGAAGATTCTGGCGCGGTCGGGGTTGACCTTTGCGCTGTCGTTCGAGCCGATCACGGACGAGATGCGCGATCGCGCCCGCGCGGGCGAAGTGGTGCTGGTCATTAGCGATAATGATGATCGCGTGCGCGCGCTGCTGCGCCTTGATAATTTTGTGGATACGTATTTGTTTGTCGGGCGGTTGGTCGAGCCGCGCGTGCTCAACCACATGGCTGCGACGCAAAAGGCGGTCACCGAATATTACAATTTGAAGGAGCACAGCTCGGGCATTCGCGTGATGATCACGGTGATCTTTATCGTGGTGGCGTTGCTGCTTCTGCTGGCTGCCGTGTGGTTCGGGTTGAACTTCGCCAGCAGCCTTGTGCGCCCCATCAGCGCGCTGATCAACGCAACCGACCGTGTGCGCAGCGGCGATCTGACCGCGCGGGTGGAAGAGTTTGGCGGCGATCGCAGCGATGACGAGCTGACAATGCTGGGCCGTGCGTTCAACCGCATGACGGGGCAGCTGGAGACGCAACGTGGTGAACTGATCGAAGCCAACCGCCAGCTGGATTTGCGTCGGCGTTTCACCGAAGCCGTTTTGGCGGGCGTTTCGGCGGGCGTGATCGGTCTGGATCCGCAGTTCAGGATCAATATGATGAACGCGCAGGCGATGGATTTTTTCCAGATCACCAATGCGGATGCGCTGTCGGGGCATCCGCTGAAGGTGTTGTCGCCGGAGATCGATGAGCTGGCCAAGTCGATGCCGATCGGTGCGCGGTCGAAGGATGGCGAGGTCGAGATCAAACATACGGGCCGCCCGACGCGCACGTTGCTGGTGCGCTTGTCGTCCGAGCTTCAAGGTGGTGAAGTTCGCGGCTTTGTCGTGACGTTCGATGATGTAACCGAGCTTGTTCTGGCGCAGCGCAAGGCGGCGTGGGCCGACGTGGCGCGGCGCATCGCGCATGAGATCAAGAATCCGCTGACGCCCATTCAGCTGTCGGCGGAGCGGCTTCGCCGCAAATATATGAAAGAGATTACGAGCGATCCTGAAGTGTTTGAGAACTGCACCAGCACGATCATTCGCCATGTCGAGGATATTGGCCGCATGGTGGACGAGTTCTCGTCGTTCGCGCGGATGCCGACGCCCGTCATCAAGGAAAGCGACGTGCGCGACCTGTGTCGCCAGACCCTGTTTTTGCAGAGCGCCACGCGAACGGACATCAAATACTTCCAGCAATTGCCGGATGAAAAGGTGATGGCCGATTGCGACTCGCGGCAATTGTCGCAGGCGTTAACCAATTTGCTGAAGAACGCCGCTGAAGCCATTGATGGCAGGCCGCTACCGGTCGACGGGCTCTTGCCTTCGGGCGAGGTGATCCTGTCGCTGGTGTGCGAGGGCGGGCAAGTGATCCTCAGTGTGGCCGATAATGGCCGTGGACTGCCGGTTGAGGAGCGCGACAAGCTGACCGAGCCGTATGTCACCACACGTGTCAAGGGAACGGGACTAGGGCTTGCTATTGTGAAGAAGATTATGGAGGATCATGGTGGCAGCCTGATCCTTGAGGACAGGCCCGGCGGTGGTGCCATTGTTGTCCTGACATGGCCGCAGTTTGTCAGAAATGATGAAAACAGGGTTTTGGTAGAAACGTAAAAATCTGATAGCATAGCAATCTGACTGATTCTATTCACCTTTCTTGAGAGGGGATACGACGGGCCATGAGCTCTCCAACCAAAGACAAGAATTTGACGAGTGACATCCTGATTGTTGATGACGAAGCCGACATCGGTCTTTTGATCGAAGGCATTTTGAACGACGAAGGATTGAAAACACGCAAGGCGACAAGCGCCGAAAAAGCGTTGATTGAAATTGCCGCGCGACGTCCGAATTTGGTGATCCTTGATATTTGGCTTCAGGGCAGCGGCATGGACGGACTGCAATTGCTGGATCGCATCGTGCGCGATCATCCCGAAGTGCCCGTGATCATGATCAGCGGTCACGGCAATATTGAAACCGCCGTTTCCGCCATCAAGCGCGGCGCCTATGATTTTATCGAAAAGCCCTTCAAGGCCGACCGTCTGGTATTGCAGATCCGTCATGCGCTGGAACATGCGCGGCTGAAGCGCGAGAATACGGCGCTGAAGGTTCGCGCCGGCACGGATATCGAGCTGATCGGCAAGTCTGGCGCGATGGCGCAGGTGCGCCAGTTGATTGATCGCGTCGCGCCGACAGGCAGCCGCGTGATGATCGTCGGGCCTTCGGGCAGTGGCAAAGAAGTCGTCGCGCGCGCGATGCATGAGCGGTCAAAACGCGCCGCCGGCGCGTTTATCGTGATCAATTGCGCCGTGCTGCGTCCTGATCAAATCGAGATCGAGTTGTTTGGTACGGAAACCGATGCGACGGGGCAGGGCCGCAAGGTTGGCTTGTTCGAGCAAGCACATGGCGGCACGCTTTACTTGGATGAAGTCGGTGATATGCCGCTGGAGACCCAAGGCAAGATTGTACGCGTGTTGCAAGAGCAGGTGTTTACGCGTGTCGGCGGCAATACCCGCGTTGAGGTCGATGTCCGCGTCGTGGCCTCCAGCAATCAAGATCTGCAAACGCAGATGCAGGCAGGAAAAATCCGGCAGGATTTGTATTATCGCCTGAGCGTTGTGCCGATCGTCATTCCGCCTTTGTCGGATCGTCGCGAGGATATTCCGATGCTCTCGCAGCATTTTCTGGCCCGCGCGGCGGAAGCTTCCGGTCTTGTCGCGCGTACGCTGGGCGAGGATGCGCAAGCGGCGCTGCAAGCCTATGCGTGGCCTGGCAATGTGCGGCAGCTGCGCAACGCGATGGAGTGGCTGTTGATTATGGCTCCCGGTGAGGCGAATGAGCCGATCCGCGCCGATCAACTGCCGCCCGACATTACGGCAGCAACGCCGAATGTGCTGAAATGGGAGAAGGGCGGCGAGATCATGACTCTGCCGCTGCGCGACGCGAGAGAGATGTTCGAGCGCGAATATCTGCTGGCGCAAGTCACACGCTTTGGCGGGAATATCTCACGCACGGCCAATTTCATCGGGATGGAGCGTTCCGCTTTGCACCGCAAGTTGAAGTTGCTGGGCGTTCATGGCGGCAGCGTCGTTGAAGTCGTCGCTGAAGTCGATCAGGCGAGCTAAACAACTGTTTAATCAAATATAGGAGCGCGCGATGAACGACGCCAAAAAAGAAGAAGGTTCATGCTGCAAACCGAGCGCCGGCTCACCTTCTGGCGGCGGTTGCGGTTGCTGCTGCGGTTCTGCGGATCCCAAGGTCAGGAACGCCATGCGCCTTATTATGCTGGCCGTTGTCGTTGCGGTGTTTGGTTTCCTAGCATGGCAGGGCGGCGTGTTTGCTCCCTCCGCTCCGGTTTCGATGCAGGAAGAGGGCAGTCGTTTGGATAAGGCCAATGCGCCCGCTTTTGCTTCCGAGACCCGCGAGTTTGTTCGCAAGGATGGGCGATTGTTTCCACTGACGCTACAGGTTGCGGTGACGGGCGAGCAACAGGCCTATGGCTTGATGTTCCGTGAAAACCTTGCCGAAAATGAAGGCATGATTTTCACTTATAAGAATCCTACGCCGGTTCAGTTCTGGATGAAAAACACAGTGATCCCGCTGGATATGTTTTTCATTGGCGAAGACGGTAAGATCGTCAAGATCGTCAAAGGGGCGAAGCCCAACGATCTGACCCCTGTCCCGTCCGATGTGCCCGTGAAGAATGTTGTTGAGTTGAAAGCCGGTGAGGCGGACAGGATGGGCATTCAGGTCGGGGACCGCTTGCAGTGACGGCGTCGCCTCCACCCCTTAGCGAGGCGCTTTTTGTCTATGTCACGACACCGACCCCTGAGCTTGCCAAGGTGATCGCAAAGGCCATCGTAGCGCAACAACTGGCGGCCTGTGCCAATATCATTCCATCGATGACGTCGATCTATCGATGGAAAGGTGCCGTCGAAGAAGCACTGGAAACAGTGCTGATTTTCAAGACGCAGGCGGCTTTGTTTGATAAGCTTGCCAAGGCGGTCAAAGCCTTGCATCCTTATGAGTGTGCTTGCATTATCGGCTTGCCTTTGGTGGCCGGAACATCGGATTATCTGTCGTGGATTCGCGCCGAAACAGACGTAGACCGTGTGATGGATTAGGAGACTTTATGGCTTATCAGAACCTGAGTGATTACTTAAGCGAATCTGCAGAAGTTGTTCTTGCAACAGCAACGCTTCATATGGATGCCGCCCTTGAAAAAGCGGCTGACCTGTGCGTGGTCGCGCTGAAGGCCAACGCGCCGATTTTGGTGTGTGGAAACGGCGGCAGCGCAGCGGATGCCATGCATATCGCGGGCGAGCTGATCGCGCGTTATCTGAAAGAGCGCCCCGGTTATAATTGCATTTGCTTGTCGTCGAACGCGGCGATGCTCACGGCGTGGGTCAATGATTATGAATATGACTCTGTTTTTGCGCGGCAGGTGCAGACGTTTGGTGTGAAGGGCGCAGCTCTGATCGCGATCAGCACCAGCGGTAATTCCAAGAATGTGATTCAAGCCGTGATGAAAGCCAAAGAGATGGAGATGAGCGTCATCGGCCT
>DNGD01000086.1 GCA_003486725.1 Rhodospirillaceae bacterium | reverse complement strand
CGGGCTATGTCGCCGCCAAAAAGCGCCTCGCACAGCGCGGTCAACCCCAGACGATTGTGATCGGCACGGACGAGCCGGAGACGCAAGCGCTGTTCGGGGAACTTCTGGCCACGCCCAACATGACGCTTTTTGAAGTGTCTGTGCAGCATCAGGTGATCCAAGGCGTGCGCGCGGAAAACCAGAAGCTTCACGCGAGCTTTGAGCCACAGCCAGTTGATATAGCAAAGATTCAAACGCTCCCCGGAAAACACAATGCGCAAAATGCAGCGGCGGCTTTTGCCGCATGCCATGCACTAGGGCTAAACCGCGCAGAAATCGAGGCCGGTTTGCAAAGCTTCACCGGTCTGGCTCATCGCCAGCAATTGGTAGCCTCACTCGGTGGCGTGCGCTTTGTGAATGACAGCAAAGCCACGAACGCCGACGCGGCGGCCAAGGCTTTGGTTTGCTATGACAACATCTATTGGATCATCGGGGGCCGCGCCAAAGCCGGCGGACTGAACGGCTTGGAGCGCTTTACCGCCCCCGTGCGTCATGCCTTTATCATCGGCGAATGCAGCGACGATTTCGCCGCTTGGTGCAAGGGGAAAATCCCCTTCACCTGTTGTGGAACTCTCGATGTCGCGGTTGAAAAAGCGGCTGCAATGGCTTGGGAAGACGGACAAAAAGATTCTTGTGTCCTTCTCTCGCCCGCCACCGCGTCGTTCGATCAATATGCGCGCTTTGAAGAACGTGGCGAGCATTTCGCACGGCTCGTTCAGGACCTTACCCCGCCAAAGGCAAACTGATGCCGACACTCGCCCGCACCGACCAGACGATCATTGGCCGCTGGTGGTGGACGGTTGATCGCTGGACGCTTCTTGCCCTTATTGTGCTGATCGGCTTCGGCATCTTGCTGATTCAAGCCGCAACGCCTGCCGTCGCCGTCAAAAACGGCCTAGACAATTTCTATTTCGTCGAGCGTCATCTGGCCATGCTGGTGCCCGCGCTTGGCATCCTGTTCAGTATTTCACTGCTACCGCCGCGCCACGTCCGGACTCTCTCCATCGTCGGCATGATCCTGTTCGCGCCGCTTCTGGCAGCCACGCTTTTCTTTGGCGTGGAAATCAAGGGCGCGACGCGCTGGCTGACCCTGTTCGGCCCCTCGATCCAGCCATCCGAGTTTATCAAACCCTTTTTCACGGTGGTCGCCGCTTGGCTCTTCGCGCGACAATGCGGGCGACTTGGCTTTCCCGCGCTGGGCGTCAATACGACCCTTTACGCGCTGATCGTCCTGTGCCTGTTGGGGCAACCCGATATCGGCATGACCGCGCTGGTTTCCATGATCTGGTTTGGCCAGTTCTTTTTGGCTGGCATGCCGATGATTCTGGCGGCGCTGTTGCCTATTCTGGGTATTATTGGGCTTTTCATGGCCTATTACATCTTCCCGCATTTTGCCTCGCGCTTTGACCGGTTTATCAGCAACAGCGGCGATACCTATCAAACCGATAAGGCGCTGGAAGCCTTTACAAACGGCGGTCTGTTCGGAACCGGCCCCGGCGCGGGAACGGTCAAGATGGCGCTACCCGACGCGCATGCGGATTTCATCTTTGCCGTCGCGGGCGAGGAACTGGGGCTGATCGGCGCCTTGTTTATCGTTTTGTTGTTTGCTTTTATCGTGTTGCGAGGACTGTGGCGTCTGCGCGGCGAGAATAATCTGTTTATTCTACTGTCCGTCAGCGGCCTTTTGATCGAATTTGGCCTGCAAACAGCGATTAATCTGGGATCGACCCTGCATCTGATCCCTGCCAAGGGCATGACCTTGCCCTTTATTTCCTATGGCGGATCGTCGCTGTGGGCCATGGCGATCCAGATGGGCATGATCCTGTCCCTGACCCGCAAACGGTACGGCTTGGCCGATTTATAATTTTTTCCCCTCAAACCCTTGCCCACGGACGGGAAAAAGGCTCTATTAGAGCCTTCATCGACATCATCCATCCTTTGTCGTTTTCTTTCGGGGTTTTCTCATGCGCGATACACCTCCCTTGATCCTTCTGGCCGCTGGCGGCACCGGTGGTCATGTCTTTCCGGCTGAGGCTCTCGCGCGGGAACTTTTGGGTCGTGGCGCACGCGTGGCCTTGGTCACGGACTCGCGCGGCACCCGCTTTAGTCAGGAATTGATCGTCCCCGTTCACCGCGTGAAGGCCTGCCCACTCGGCAAGGGCCTTTTCCGCAAGGCCTTTAGTATCGCTGTCATGGGGATTGGTGTGGCGCAAGCCATGCTCCTTATCCGCCGTCAAAAACCTTCCGCCGTCGTCGGCTTTGGCGGCTATCCTTCCGTGCCGTTGCTTTACGCCGCCGCGCGGTCGGGCGTGCCGATTATTCTTCACGAACAAAATGCTGTTTTGGGTCGCGCCAACCGCACCATGGCTCCGATGGCCAAGGCGCTCTGCCTTGCCTTCCCGCATGTCGCCGGTATCCCGCCGCTGACGGACACCAAAATTGTGCAGACGGGCAATCCCGTTCGCCCCGCCTTCGCCGCGTTTCGCGCCACGCCCTATCCCCTTTTGGATGAAGACGGCGCGATCCGCATTCTCGTTCTGGGCGGCAGTCTGGGCGCAAGCGTGTTTAGCGCCGTCGTGCCAAAAGCGCTGGCCATGATGTCCGAAGCCTTGCGTCACCGCATTATCGTTGCACAGCAATGCCGCGCAGCAGATCTTGAGGAAACCCGCGCCGCTTATGCCGGCGTCGGCGTGATCGCGGAAGTCTCCCCCTTCTTTACCGATGTGCCGGAACGCATGGCAGGCGCGCATCTGGTCATTGGCCGCGCGGGCGGTGGCGCGATTGCCGAGCTTGCGGCGGTAGGACGGCCTTCTATCCTCGTGCCTTTCCCCCACGGTCATGCAGGCGAGCAAAAGGCAAACGCGGAAGCGCTGGCTGGCGCAGGCGGCGCGTGGCTGATCCCCGAAGAGGTATTCTCGCCCGAAGCGCTGGCCGTGCGGCTGGAATCTCTGTTTTCAATCCCAGGCACACTCATCAAAACCGCCACCGCCGCACGCGGCTGGGGCACCATCGCCGCCACCGACAATCTGGCCGATTGCGTTTATGACGCGATGGGCTTACCGACACCAAAATCACTGGCCGGTCTGACGTCCAACCCCGACGCGTCGGGCAAAGAAGGCAATCTGGCTCTTTCAACCCGCGAGTTTTATTCATGATGCTGCAAGCGACCCCTTTTGCGATTAACAAAGACCATCCGTTCAGCCCGCATGATGTGGGCCTGATCCATTTCGTCGGCATCGGCGGCATCGGCATG
>DNGD01000173.1 GCA_003486725.1 Rhodospirillaceae bacterium | reverse complement strand
TGATAGGAATAATAAACAATGCCTTTCCATGAGGAGAAAATCTCAAGCGCCTTCTCTTTGGGCAGACGGAACCCGTCAACGAGCGGCATCAGCGCCTCAAGATCACGCGCTTCCCAAATCTTGTCGATCAGCTGGCGCGCCTTGTCGTCCGATGATTTCGCTTCGGGGAAAGCAGCCATGATCAACGGCTCAAACTTTTGAAGCATAAATTGCTCGATTTCATGCCACGCATCTTCGCTAACCTCGAAATAGGCCTGATCGATATCAATTTTCTCGCGGAGGAAAACGTCCTTCATCAAAAAAGGATCCAGCGAGGGAAGTTTGTTGAGAATGCCAATAATCCGCATATCCTGCGCCAGCAACTCAGGCGTGACCGCTCCCTCGCCGCAATAATCCCTGATCGCACCCTCAACGCCCTTGCCATGGAAAAAGATGGTACGCCCACCTTCATAGATATTGTCCTGATTGAAGGGGAAGTACAGCTTGGTACCGACAGAAGCCATTCCGGGGGAACGATCGCTTTCCGGCACCGCATCCTTGATCAAGACGATTTTGTTAAGCGCCTTGTTGCGGAAAAAATAGGGGGCATCCGGATTATCGGCATGGACGCGGCGTGACATTTCATTGCAGTTAAACACGCGCGGGCTGCCCGTATCCAACATAGGCTTTAGGTAATTGTTGCTCATGTCGTTTCCTTTATAATCCTATCGCGCCGCGTGTGTCGGCTTTGTTTAGATTGGCGCCACGTAAATCGGCGCCGGTCAAATCGGCATCAATCAGGATCGCTTCNNCTTGCTGTAACGCAAACTGCATTGCGAGAAGTTCGCGGGCCAGCTCACAGGCCTTGAGCCCGAAAAACCGGTCATAATCGACATGGGCGAGCAATTCGCCTCACGCATATCGATTTCTTCAAGGCTCGCCTCAGACAGGTTGATCCCGCGACAATCCGCCTTCAGGAAGAAAGCGCCACAGCCGTTGCAGCCGGACAAATCCGCCATCGAAAACGTCGCGCTGTTAAACGAAGCATTGCGCAGCAGCGCGCTTTTCAAATTCGCGGCCTGCAATTGCACGCCGTTCAAAATCGCGGAGGCCAGATTGACGCCAGCCAGATTGGCCTGTGCGCCCTGCCGCCCGATAGACGAGATCCACAGATGATGACTTGCCAAAATCTCCTGGATCTCAAGATCCAGCCTCTCGATATTGCGAGGCAGCTTGTCAGTCATAATCGTCATGCTCAAATAATCGCCATGATCGATAACACTGGCTGTCAGATCGGCATTTTCAAACGTGGCACCCTTAAGAATCGCGCCGCTGAGAATAACCGAATTCATATTCGCGCTGGAGAAATTGCAGTTTGACAAATCCGCCTGCGAAAACGACACACCGCGCAGATTACTGCCCGCAAAGTTCACGCCGGACAGTTTCGCGCCACGGAAATTCGCAAAACTCAAATCGGTGGAAAGCGCCACAGCCCTTGAAAAACGGGTGCGCTCGGCCGAAGCATGGCGGAAGACCGTGTCCTGCATTCGTGATTTCTGGTCGTTTTGATCATGCACAGGGGCAATGTCGCCATCATAGCCGCGTTGAAGCAATGATCCTTCGCCAAAGTTGGCTTCCGTCAGGATCGCGCTGGTAAAATCAGCCGCGCGCATATGCGCCCCGCGAAGATCGGCTTGCGTCAAATCGGCTTTTTGAAAATCACAACGGCTTAAATTGGCACCAAAGAAATTGGCGCGTTGAACAGTGCTTTCCGAAAAACAGCTACCGTCCATAATCGCACCAACAAAATCGCCCTCGCTAAGCAACCGCTTGGAAAAATCAAGATTGCGCGCCTTCGCCATCGTCATATCCAGACGACGCGAATTATTAAGCCCCTTCAGGAACCGCTCATGCATACCCAGCATGGGCTCCAATTCTTCCTGCGTAATCAAACTCATCGGTACGCTTGACCTTTCGCCACAGAGCGATGAACGAGTGCATACCCGCCCAACCGGATACTCTCTCCAGCAGGGCGGGAAATGCTATAACCCCCTCATTTTTAAAGGCAAATCGTTACGATCTCGTTAACCGCGTAGGCGAGCCGCCAAAACCTTTTTGTACGCATCCATATCGGTCAAAGGCTTACGGGCAACCTTGGTCTCCATGGCGGCTTGAGCCACAGCGGGAGGAACATGGGTGATCAGGCGCGGATCGAAAGGGGTCGGAATAATGTATTCCGCCCCGAAAGAAAGGTTCCGGCCTTCATAAGCGGCCTTGACCTCCTCCGGCACAGGCTCCCGCGCCAAGGCAGCGATGGCCTTAACGGCGGCAATCTTCATGGCCTCGTTCACGCAAGAAGCGCGAACATCCAATGCACCACGGAAGATATAAGGGAAGCCCAAAACATTGTTGATCTGGTTCGCGTAATCCGAACGACCCGTTGCAACAATGGCATCGCTGCGAACAGCCGCAACATCTTCGGGTGTGATTTCAGGATCAGGGTTGGCCATCGCAAAGATCAGCGGCTTGTCAGCCATGCTCTTGACCATATCCTTTGTAACCGCGCCCTTGGCCGACAAGCCGACAAACACGTCCGCGCCCACCATCGCCTCGGCCAATGTCCGCGCCGTGGTCTGAACGGCAAAGCCTTCTTTCCACTCGTTCATCGACTCGGTGCGCCCCTTGAAGATCACGCCCTTGGTGTCGCACATGGTGATGTTTTCACGCAAAAGCCCCATGCTGATAAACAGATTGGCACAAGCGACAGCGGCAGCGCCCGCGCCGTTGATGACCATCCTGGTCTTTTCAATCGCACGGCCTGTCAGTTCCAACCCATTCAAAAGTCCAGCGCTGGCGATAATGGCGGTACCGTGCTGATCATCATGGAAAACGGGGATATTCATCATGCCCGCCAAGCGGCGTTCAATCTCGAAACACTCCGGCGCCTTAATATCTTCCAGATTAATGCCCCCAAAGGAAGGCTCCAAAAACCTCACGCAGTTAATAAACTCTTCAACATTTTCCGTTGCGACTTCCAGATCAATGCCATCGACATCGGCGAAGCGTTTGAACAGAACCGCTTTGCCTTCCATCACCGGCTTGGAAGCCAACGCCCCCAGATTGCCAAGTCCCAGAACGGCCGTGCCGTTCGAGATAATCGCGACGATATTCCCCTTGGCGGTATAGTCGTAAACAGTCGAAGGATCTGCCTGGATACGCAAGCAAGGTGCGGCAACACCGGGCGAATAAGCGAGCGACAAATCGCGTGCGGTCGCCAAAGGCTTGGTCGGCGCAATTTGAAGTTTCCCGGGACGTCCAGAAGCATGCAAGGCAAGAGCTTCTTCGTCAGTTACACGCATAGGTTTTGTCGTCATCAGAGTTCATCCTTCGTTACTGTTCATATCTAAAAGTGGTGGTGACCGTATCAGCATCTCAACCGCATGACCAGCCTTTTTTCCTAATGATTACCGTATGTTGCAGCGCAACAATCGTATTTGAACCGTCACAAACAGCATTAGCATGTTCTTAGCAAGTTGCTTTTAGAATAACGCCTTGGATTCCCCCCTTAATGGTACCCTTCGTGATTAACGCCTTGACCTTTCAACACCGTTTTCTCGACTCCTTGCGCCTCCTCACGCAACCACGAAACATCGTGGCTTTCGGCCTTGGGTTGCTGGCTGCGATTCTCTTTGTCGATCCCGTTTTTGCGGCAGAGGCAAAAAAACTGGTCTCGGTGATGCCATCCATGATGCCTGCGGAAATAACACAAGTGATTCCCGTTCAGCGCACGCCTGACTTGCTTTTTGGCCTTCTGATCGGGGTGATGCTGACGGCCTCGCTCTATTTATTTTTCATCTGGGTCGTGATCCGTGATCGCAGCCAGATTCTTCTTATGCTTCTTCTCCTCTGCCTTTCTATCAATATGGCCAGCACGAACGAGTCCATGACTCAAGTCATGGGGCTTCACGATTCGGCGATGCTCAATCTGCTGCAAAGTTACAGCCTTATCCTCGCCTATCTCGCCAGCCTGCTCTTCACCTACTCCTTCCTTGAAGTTGAAACCAACGCCCCCGAAATGCGCTTGCCGGTCTTATGGTCATCGGGCGTACTGGCACTCATCCTGACGCTTGCGGTGTTACGCAGCGATATTCACTTTCTCCTGCCCTCACTGGGCGCGGCGGCAATCGGGCTGGTACTGGCAACAGGCTTGATGACCCTGCGCATGGGGGTCAGCGGCTCGCTTAGCCATATCACCGCCTTTACCGCCTTTCTGGTCGGGACACAGGCGCGCCCGCTGCACGATCTGGGCATTATCGCGCACACCGATACGGCGAACAACATTATGT
>DNGD01000213.1 GCA_003486725.1 Rhodospirillaceae bacterium | reverse complement strand
GCTGGTCATCCTCTCAGACCAGCTATAGATCGTAGCCTTGGTGAGCCATTACCTCACCAACAAGCTAATCTAGCGCGGGCCCATCTTTTGGCAATAAATCTTTCCCCCATAGGGCTTATTCGGTATTAGCGTCAGTTTCCCGACGTTATTCCGAACCAAAAGGTAGGTTCCCACGTGTTACTCTCCCGTGCGCCACTAATGTATTGCTACATCCGTTCGACTTGCATGTGTTAAGCCTGCCGCCAGCGTTCGTTCTGAGCCATGATCAAACTCTCAAGTTGAACTTGAGCATGTAACTTGCGTTACAAAATCTCACATAGCTTTATCGTATCCCCATTTCTCAATGGGAAGTAATCAACTAAATCTCAGGGTTTGGTTTGTTTCCCCCTGCTCTTGCGAACAGAAAGAAACGACTTAATCTGTCATTTAGGATGTCACATACGACAAAACCGAAAACCACTTCCCAACACTTGAGGCATTGGAAGGTGGCGTTTGGATATTCTCGGCCAAAAATGCCAGACCCGAAGGTCAAAACACTTTCCACCGCAGAACGCCGTCTGCGCATCCCTTCTCATACATATTCACGATGTCCAAGAACGTTTGGCTCTTACGAACCAACTGGCCAGAGAAAAAGCGACACATACACGCCCCAAGCTTTGCTTTGCTCCACTAGGGTATGACATGTCGAAGTGTCAATAAGTCAGCTACCGGAAGTCGTTGTTATCGTCGTCCGATGAAGGCAAAGTACTGTCTTTCTTTCGGCTTGTCTACAGAAAAATAACACTTTGTTGTGGATAATTAAAAAAAGATAAAGATTGCCAAAAAATGGCTCAAAAGCTGGGTTTTTTGAAGCATCGAAGCCGTTGTTCCTACCCAATTTTGGCTCTTATCCACAAAAAATACACTTTCACCCCTGAAAGAAAGGGGCGAAAATGGGTCAAAACCTAGGGTCTGAAGCGCCGCTCAAGCTCAAAAATGGATGTTTTGCCCTCATTTCTCGCCCGCAGCACGGCCAATCGCGTCAACCCCAACAAAACGAGGATTCGCGAGGCGCTCTTTGTGCTGTACGCCCCTCGCTTAGAACCAATAAGCCCCCCATCCGTCACTCCCGCGAAAGCGGGAGTCCCGTTTTCTTTATAACAAACGTCATCCCAGCTTGCGCGGGGATGACGAAAGAGGAAGGATTGCTTTTTCAAACCGTCGCATCATCCAAGCCGAGACGAGAGGACTTATGACTGACTCACAAAATCTTGAGAGCCCTCTTATGAAAGCTGTTCTGCCAGTTTGGCACAACGTCTATTGGGCAAAAGCTGTGATTCAAATGTACGAAGCGATTGCGGCATGCGCCTCTGAAGTTAATGAAGCGAAGCGTGGGCTTTTTTTTGGAACAGTGCAACGACTTGCCATCAACGATGCTGTCATAACGTTGTGCAAGCTGTACGACGCAAGCAACAAATATAGCGACAAGCACGCGCTTCCAGACCTGCACAAAGTGTTTGCCTCAACATTTTCTCCGCACCATGCCCCCCTTCTCAGTGAAGAGCGACTTATTGCATTGGGGATACAAAAAGAGAAAGTCACAAACTTACTAACAAGCCTTTCTAGCCCTGATGCGTTCGATCCGACCAAAGCGCGGTTATTGCGCTTGCTGGAATGTGCACGGCCATCGGAAGGAAGCTCCTCATCCCTCAAGAAAATATTTGATTACAGAAATAAAATCGGCGCTCATCAGGAGCAGCTGACTGCGGAAGCAAAGAACAAATTACGTTTGCTTCCTTCAATAGATGAAATGGATGAACTGTGGTTATGGGCAGATAACTTTTGTAAATTTGTTGTGAGTACGCTGGGCGGGTATGTTCTTCACCCATCTGGCCGCTCAACAAAAACGGCCACGTTAAATGTTGTTGCAAAAATCTTAGATATAGACGGAGCCGAAAATTACTTGGCGTTTATGAAAGAAAAATCAAAGCAACCCTAAGCTTTTAAAGCTCGCGACATCATCGCGGCCAATGATGATGTGATCGTGAATCGTTATATCGAGCGCTTTGCACGCCGCTTGAATCGCGTGCGTCATTTCAATGTCGGCTTTGCTGGGCGTGACGTCACCACTGGGATGATTGTGCGCGAGCACAAGCGCGCCCGCGCCGACTTCGAGCGCGCGCTGCACAATCTCACGCGGATAAACGGGCGTGTGATCGATGGTGCCGCGCTGTTGCACTTCTTCCGCGACCAGACGATTGCGGCGATCGAGAAACAGCAAACGAAACTGCTCCTTCTTTTCATGCGCCATCGCCGCGCGGCAATAATCCACAACGCGCTGCCAGCTGCTTAAGATGGGGCGATCCATGATGGTCGATTTCATACTGCGCCGCGAAGCGGCTCCAACAGCGTGAAGCAATCCCACGACATTGTCGCTGAGGCCAAAGGCTTTGAGCCTTTCCATCGGCGCATTGAGCAAACTCCACAGCCCGTCGAACTCATCGAGCATTTTCTTTGCGAGCGGTTTCACATCGCGGCGCGGAATGGCGGCAAAGAGCAGCACTTCCAACAGTTCGTAATCTTTAAGCGCATCCGCACCGGATTCGAGAAGACGCGCACGCAGGCGGTCGCGGTGCCCTTCATAGTGCGCCTTGACGCGCGGCGGAGGCACACGCGTCTTATCTCTCATTTCAGCGCGCCTTGATAAGGCGGGCGGTCCCAGCCTTTGGGGGATTTTGTGAAAATCTCGTAACCTGTTTCCGTCACGGCCAGAGAATGTTCGAATTGTGCGGAGAGCGTGCGGTCTTTGGTGACCGCCGTCCAGCCATCGCCTTTGGGCGGCGGGGGCGAGACTTTGACGGCGAACTTGCCCGCATTGATCATCGGCTCGATCGTCAGGAACATGCCCGCGCGCAGCACGCGCCCTTGGCCCTTTTGTCCGTAATGCAGAACGGACGGCGCGGTGTGGAACACCTGCCCCAGACCATGGCCGCAAAAATCGCGCACAACAGAGAAGCCAAATGACTCGGCGTAGCTTTGGATGGCATAGCCGACATCGCCCAGCGTCGCGCCATCGCGCACCACGCCAATGCCGCGCATCATGGATTCGTACGTCACCTCAACGAGCCTTTTGGCCTTGAGCGAGATATTATCGCCGACATAGAACATGCGGCTTGTATCGCCGTACCATCCATCCAGAATCACCGTCACATCGATATTCGCGATGTCGCCGTCTTTTAACACCCTGTCACTGGGGATGCCGTGGCAAACAACTTCATTAAGCGAGATGCATGTCGATTTGGGATAACCGCGATAACCCAGCGGCGCGGAAACCGCGCCATGATCGCGCGTATATTGATCGCATAGCTTGTCCAGCTCTGCCGTGGTCACACCGGGCTGCACATAAGGCGTGATATAATCCAG
>DNGD01000067.1 GCA_003486725.1 Rhodospirillaceae bacterium | reverse complement strand
CGGCGTTCTGGTGCGTGGTGATGGATTGATCGTCACCAGTAATCACGTGATTGCCGGTGCGGACGAAATCACGGTTGTTCTCTCCGATCGCCGCGAGTTTGAGGCGACGCTTGTTTCATCGGATGAGCGCGCTGATCTGGCCATTCTGCTCATCGAGGCTAAGGGGCAGATGTTGCCATCCCTTGAGCTTGTCGACTCCGACCAAATCGAAGTCGGTGACATGGTTTTGGCAATCGGCAACCCCTTTGGTGTGGGGCAGACGGTGACGTCCGGCATTGTGTCGGCGCTGGCGCGTACCAATCTGGATATCAATGATATCAATTATTATATCCAGACCGATGCGGCGATTAATCCGGGCAATTCCGGCGGGGCGCTCGTGGGGATGGATGGCCGCTTGATGGGCATCAACACCGCCATCTACAGCAAAAGCGGCGGCAATATGGGGCTGGGCTTTGCGGTGCCATCGAACATGGTGCGTGTGATGATTCAGAACGTAGGCGATGGCAATGGCGAGATGAAGCGCATCGTGCGCCCGTGGACGGGCATTTCTGGGCAGACGGTGACGGCGGATGTTGCGGCTTCGCTGGGGATGGATCGCCCGCGCGGTTTTCTGGTCAAGTCGCTGCATCCGGCCAGCCTCGCCACGCGGATGGGGCTTAAAACCGGTGACGTCGTTTTGAGTGTGAATGGAAAGGAAGTCGAAGATTTTTCCGCTTTCTCCTACCGCATTGCGACGTTCTCCGTTGATACGGAGATCGAGATGGGCGTTTGGCGCTCAGGCAAAATCACGCCTGTCCGGCTCAAGCTTGTTGCGCCGCCGGAGGTGCCTGCTCGTGCAGAGGTTCTTATTGACGGTCGAAATCCTCTATCCGGTGCACGTCTTGTGAACGTATCGCCGGCGGTCAGCGAGGAGTACGGGGTGAGGGATATCGAAAGTGGAGTCGTCGTTATCGATGTCGTTGCCGGTTCGCTTGCGCGGGGGATCGGTCTTCAAAAAGGCGATATTATCGTCGCGATCAATAACGTGGAGATCACGCGCACCAGCGAGGCTGAGAGTCTGGTCGAAAAAGCCGCGCGTGGATGGCGTTTGTCCATCAAACGTGGTGGAAATTTGATCAATCTTTTAGTCGGGGGATGATACGGCGCTACTTTGAGGATGTTCTGCGGCGCATCACCATCTAAGACACCACAAAATGGACAAATATATATAACATATATGTTATAACAACTCGGCTAAAATATAACATATATGTTATATTCAAGGGGCGTATTTTGCTCGCCTCTATGGGCTAAATTGCCATTGTAACGATAGAACAAATGCAGTACAAACGCCCTATGGAAACCGCGACGCTTTTTTCGAATCCTCAGGATCGCCCGCTGCCGGACCGGCTTCGTCCCGCGACGCTTTCCGATGTAGTAGGGCAGGATCATTTGCTGTCGGCCAAAGCGCCGATTGGCCGCATGGTCGCGGCGGGACGTTTGCTGTCCTTCATCCTTTGGGGTCCGCCGGGTTGCGGCAAGACGACGATTGCACGGCTGCTCGCGCAGGAAGTGAATTTGCATTTTGAGCCGCTATCCGCCGTCGCCTCCGGCGTTGCGGATTTGCGCAAGGTGTTTGATTCCGCCGCTTTAAGGCGCGAAACGGGGAAGGGCACGCTTCTTTTTGTCGACGAAATCCATCGCTTCACGCGCGCGCAGCAAGATGTCTTGCTGCCCTATGTCGAAAACGGCACGGTCACGCTGGTGGGTGCCACGACGGAAAATCCGTCTTTTGCTTTGAACGGCGCTTTGCTTTCGCGCTGTCAGGTTATGGTGTTGAAGCGCCTCGGTGAGGCGGCGATGAGCCTTCTTCTCGACCGCGCCGAAACGTTGGAAGGTGCCAAACTTTCTATCACGCCCGAAGCGCGGGAGACGCTGATCGCGATGGCGGACGGCGACGGACGCTATCTGTTGACGATGGCGGAGGATCTGCTGCGTAGCCCCACCGCCGAGCCGATGGATAGCGAGGCGCTCACCGCCTTTGCGCAAAAGCGCCCACCCCTGTACGACAAGGCGCAGGACAGCCACTATAATCTGATCAGCGCGTTGCATAAATCCATGCGGGGCAGCGATTGCGATGCGGCCTTGTATTGGTTCGCACGGATGTTGGCGGGGGGCGAAGACCCGCGCTATATCGCGCGCCGCATGTTGCGCTTTGCGGCGGAGGATGTCGGCATGGCTGATCCGCAAGCTCTCCCCATCACGCTCGCCGCATGGCAGTCTTATGAGCGGCTTGGCTCGCCGGAGGGGGAGTTGGTGCTGGCGCAGGCCGTTATTTATCTGTCCACCGCGCCAAAATCAAACGCGACCTATGTGGCGTATAACTCGGCTGTTCGTTCAGCCGCACAGTACGGTTCGTTGATGCCGCCCAAGCATATTTTGAACGCGCCGACCTCGATGATGAAAGATCAGGGTTACGGCGCAGGCTATGCCTATGATCCCGACACGCCAGACGGTTTTTCAGGGCAGGATTATTTCCCCGAAGGGATGCGCCGTGAGCGTTACTACAAGCCCGCCGAACGCGGCTTCGAGCGCGAGATTATTAAACGCCTCGACTACTGGGCGAATTTGCGCAGCAAACGCGGCGGCTGATTATCAGGCGCGAACGGTAGCCAGGAAGGTCTGGATTTCCTTGCGCAGCGCCTCAGCCTGACGGGACAGCTCGTTTGACGCATCATAGACTTCTGTCGCCGCATTGCGTGATTCCTGCGCGGCATGCGTGACGCTCACGATGCTGCTGGAAATCTCGCTGGTGCCGGCGGATGCTTGCTGTACGTTGCTGGAAATCTCGCGCGTTGCTTCATCTTGCTGGCGAAGAGAGTTTGCAATCGTCTTTGTGATTTCATCGATCCGCTCAATAACTTTTCCGATTGCGCGAATGGCAACAACGGACTCGTTCGAGACGTTTTGCACCGTGACAATCTTCTTCGAGATTTCTTCTGTCGCGCGGCCTGTTTGGGTCGCCAGATTTTTGACCTCGCTGGCCACAACGGCAAAACCCTTGCCGGCTTCACCGGCGCGGGCGGCTTCGATTGTGGCGTTGAGAGCCAAAAGATTTGTTTGTTCCGCGATATCCTGAATCAGTTTTACCACGTCACCGATTTGCGCCGCGGCGTCCGAAAGCGTGGAGACCGTTGCGTCCGTCTTTTTAACTTCAGCGACGGCACTGGCCGCCACGCGGCTCGATTCCTCGACCTGATGGTTGATTTCGCTGATGGAGGCGGAAAGTTCCTCGGCAGCCGAGGCTACAGTTTGCACGCTGGAGGATGCTTCTTCCGTTGCCGCAGCGACAGTTGCTGTTTGCTGGCTGGTTTGCTCCGACATTTCCGACAGGTTCTTTGAGCTGGATTGTAGTTCCGTCGCGGCAGAGGCCACAATGCCGACAATATGGCCGACGCTGTTTTCGAAGTCGTTGGCCAACTTCTCCATCGAGGCCTTCTTTTCAGCGGCGGCGCGTTTTTCCGCTACGATTTGATCGGCTTTAAGTTTTTCTACTTGTTGTGCATTCTCTTGGAAAACGTGAACTGTCCGCGCCATCTCGCCGATCTCGTCATGGCGATCATCCATGCCGATTACAACGCCCAGATTGCCGTTCGCGAGTTGCTGCATAATACCCGTGATAAACTGAACGGGTTTTGTGATGCTCCGTCCGATTATAAAGGCGAAAAACACCGCAATCAGTGCGATAATCGCGACCGCGATGCCCAGTTCTTTAATGACGCCACTAACGTCTTTTTGAATTTGATCGGAAAAAACACCCGTACCAATCACCCAGCCCCATTCAGGGACGCCATGAACATAAGAAATCTTTGGTTTGGCTGTTGCATCGGCTGGCCATTGATAATGATAGGCACCTTGGCCATCTTTTTTCACGATAGCAATCATATCATCGAACAACAGCTTTCCGTCTTTGTCTTTGGTGCCCAGAACAATTTTGCCGTTAAGCTGAGGCGATGTCGGGTGCATCAACATCTTGCCGTTGAGATCGTTTACCCAGAAATAATTATTGCCGTCATACCGAACGCTAGAAAGACGCTTGAGCGCGCGGGCTTGGCCCTCTTCAAGCGAGAATTCACCGGATGCGACGCGCGCCTGATATTCCTTGACCAGCGTTGTGCCAACATCGATTAAAGATTGTGTGCGTTGGGCATAGGCATTTTGCAAACAGCATCAATATTTTGTGCGCTTTGCCAAAGAATGACCCCCATACCCATAATAAAAACGACGATCAGCGAATTAATACGGATACCAATACGCGTGTTTGCGAGGATGTTGGCCATGTGATAACCTTGTGAATGGAGCGAGGAAAAGCTCTGAGGCGGGAGCTCATCGTATCGTGATTCCTATCACTCAAGCAAGGACTGGATTGTTTATAACGCTTTGGCAAAAAATGATATCCGCATTCTATTGTATTGAATGTGGTATAATCGAAACGACCCCTTTTTTACTTTGGTTTTTTCTTATTGCGCGGAGTCTTGGTGTCGGTCTCATCGACTATTGCAAATCCCATACTTCCCGTGAGCTTGTCCGCTTGTTCAAGACGCACGTTGATTTTGCTTCCTAATTGATAGACGCGGCCATGCCGCTGCCCAACCATCGCCTGACGCTTCTCATTGTATTCATAGTAGTCGCGGGGCAACGCATTAAACGGAATAATGCCGTCCGCGCCGGTTTCATTAAGACGGGCGAACAAACCAAAACGCGCCACGCCGCTGATGCGTGCGGGAAAAACGGCACCGACTTTATCCAACATAAAGAGTGTCGTGAAGCGATCAACAACATCGCGCTCGGCGGTAACAGATCGTCTTTCCGTTCCGGAAATATGATCGGCGATCTTGTCCAGTTTTTTGATCTCATCATCCGTTAGGCCGTCATTGCCCAAAGCAAGCGAGCGGATCAAGCCGCGATGCACGACAAGATCGGCATAACGGCGAATAGGCGAAGTGAAGTGCGCGTATTTCGCGAGAGCCAGACCAAAAT
Source organism: Rhodospirillaceae bacterium (assembly GCA_003486725.1). GTDB lineage: Bacteria > Pseudomonadota > Alphaproteobacteria > UBA9219 > UBA9219 > UBA8914. The sequence continues at coordinate 753 of DNGD01000067.1, read as the reverse complement.
GTCCGATATTTTCATGGCTATACACCGCTTGCGATTGTGAGCGCAGCATAACCTCGTTGATGACCTGCGCGTGCTCTCCGCCCGCCGCGTTTTCCAGAATATGGGTGAGCATACGGGGATGAAGCTGTTTAAACGGCACAAGCTTGATGCCGATGCTGTCCAGAAAATCACGCAAGGCATCCAGTTTAATTTCCGAAGGCTTGTCATGCACGCGGTAAAGGCATAGTCCGCCTTTACCTTCCAGTTGCGCGGCAGCAGCAACATTCGCGCAGATCATGAATTCTTCAATCAACTTATGGCTGTCGAGACGCTCACGCATTTCAATCGCTTTGACGGTGCCGTCTTCATTGATGACGACTTTGCGCTCTGGCAGTTCAAGCTCCAGCGTGCCGCGCTCAAGACGCGCCGCGATCAGACAGGCGTACGCGCGATAAAGGGGCTTAATCACAGTATCGAGAAGCGACGCGGTCGTTTTGTCGGGCTGACCGTCCATCGCGCGTTGCGCTTGCTCATAGGTCAGGCGGGCGTGCGATTTTATGACGGCGCGCTCAAACTTCCATTTGGTCAGCTCGCCTTTTTTGTCCAGCCACAGATGCACGGCCATGCAAGCGCGGTTGACGTGCGGCTTGAGCGAGCACAGCTCGTTCGACAATGCCTCCGGCAGCATCGGCACGACGCGGTCGGGAAAATAGGTGGAATTGCCGCGCTTATAGGCTTCGTTATCCAGCGCGCTTTTGGGTTTGACGTAATGCG
>DNGD01000058.1 GCA_003486725.1 Rhodospirillaceae bacterium | reverse complement strand
GCCGCGTCTTCGCGCTTTTTCAGCTCCATCTCATAGATTTTACCGCGCAACATTTCCATCGCCTTCGCGCGGTTCTTATGCTGTGAGCGTTCTTGCTGGCACGACACGATAATGCCCGTCGGAATGTGCGTGAAGCGCACCGCGCTATCGGTTTTATTGACGTGCTGACCGCCCGCGCCCGAAGCGCGGAAGGTGTCGATCTTCAAATCCTTGTCCAGAATCTCGACCTCGATCGTATCGTCAATCACGGGCGTGACGGACACGCTGGAGAAACTGGTATGGCGGCGCGCATTGGAATCATAGGGGCTGATGCGCACCAGACGATGCACGCCGCATTCGGTCTTCAGCCAGCCATAGGCGTTGCGCCCGCTGATCTCGATCGTTGCGGATTTAATACCCGCTTCTTCGCCGCGCGATTCATCCAGCAAATGCACCTTGTAGCCATGCTGCTCGGCCCAGCGCATATACATGCGAAGGAGCATCTCGGCCCAGTCCTGCGCCTCCGTGCCGCCCGCGCCCGCATTGACTTCCAGATAGCAATCATTGCCATCGGCCTCGCCGGAAAGGAGGCTTTCCAGCTCGCGCTGGCTGGCGGTTTTCTGCAAGGCCTGAATGCCGGCTTCCGCGTCCGCGACCATGCCTGCGTCGCCCTCGCCTTCGGCCATTTCAAGAAGTTCGATATTGTCTTTGAGGCCCTGCGCCAATTCCTGATAGCTTTTCACCGCCCCATCCAGCTGGGTGCGTTCTTTCATCAGGGTTTGCGCGCGCTTGGGATCATCCCATAATTTGGGATCTTCAGACAGACTATTCAGTTCATCCAATCGGCGGACGGCTTGATCATAGTCAAAGATGCCTCCTCAGCAGTGCCAACGACTTTTCTGTCGCCGCGACCGCTGATTGTATTTCTGCGCGCATGGGTATTCCTTAAAGATTAAATGACGGGCTTTTGTAGCGTATCCGGGTGGTTTTGGAAAGACTTTAAGGGCGCGGTGCCTTGTAAAAACCGGGCAGCGATACGGATGCCCCCATCATCTTATAGGCTTTGACCGCCTTCGAAACATCCGGAGGCACAGAAGGTGCCGTGTACCCTTCGATAACCTCAGGCGGCACAGATGAAGAGGGTCCCGATTGGGTGCTCTTTTTCTTAAGTGGCGGGATCGACTCTATCGAGGTGTACGGAATTTCCTCGGAAATCAAAAAGAGACTCGGAACTTTTGTCATTCGGGTAAACTTACCGCGATTGCAAAAACCCATTTGAATAAAATACGGCATCTTCACAAATTGCGTATGCCCATCAACATCAAGATAGGTCTGTTTTTGCTGTGGCGGCTTGATGGCCTTATCCGTTCGCACACCCTTGATGCCGCTCTCCTCACACCATATCTTTTCTTTATCTGTCAGCCATAATTTGGAGTCACAATCAAAGCAAACCTGATAATTGACATAAGCCTTTTCACTCCACACATTTAGGCTTGCCGCGCGCAAGGCAACCATGTACGGCATCCACTCTGGATGCGACCCCAGAATTATATTGTTTGAGTATTCGGGGATCTTGTCCGTGATTATTTGTTTCGCCCCATCATAACTGAGCGAAACCCCGGGGGCCTTCATCACAAGCGCACGAAAAATCTGGCTGTTTCTCATAATAACGTCGCCGTCTTCCAGACGGGGGCGCACGAAGTTTCTGATGCGCTCTGCGCGATGCATGTCCAACGAGCAGGTAAAAAGCTCGGAAAATATAGAGGCAATATTCTTATTCGTCATAGCGGATACCCATTACAAAAAAATAATCAAATACTCACCCCATCGAAAGGTGCTGAGCCGTGCCGCCATTATAGCGGCCAAACATGAAAGTAATGAGCAAAAAAGGATACAATTAACATATTGGAATGGTTGTAAAGTCGTCAATAAGCCCAGCAAAATTGCGGGGTTTTTGAACAGCATAAAACACCCGTCCCTTATGAGGCGTTAAGGAACGCGCCCAACCTTACACCCCCCCTGTGCCTTCGGTGGAAGGGCTGGGTATTAGAGGCTCGGGGAAATGACCTTTGTGATTTTCACGCAACCGGCGTGGAGAAGATTGTTTAAAAACCCCTTGGGACGCGAAGTGGTTATGCCAGGGATGGTCTTTACTCGCTCACTATGCTCCTCAGCCTTATTGAACAGATCCTCCAAGCCTACGCTGGTCGGCAGCTTGCTGCGCAGTTCAAAAAACACTTCATCCACACCCTCTTCGTCAGTGCGTATCAATTCAAACACACCTTCTCCATCATCTAAGCAATACCGGTGAGTCGGGATGATATATTTCTTTGTATCCGGTTTCGAGAATGTCGGGGTTCTGATATGCGCGGGAAGCACATAATCGAGCCCCTTAGGATCGGACTCCTCGGAGAATACTACCTTGCCATCATGAAAGACGCAGAGCTCTCGTCTGTTGCCTTCATTCCCTCGCTCAATCTCGGTATGATCGATATAAAAGAAACCCTCGCGTGGAACCTCCTTGAATAATTGCTCCATGGAAGCGTGACGATCAACGCAAAAGGTTACCTCGGCTGCAGCTTTGCCAAATCCAAGCGCGCTAAATGTTTTTTCTTTTAATAAGGTGATCATTATATCCTCGCTGTTATCGTTTGAAATAAGCAGCGCACAATAAAGCGATTGAGGCATGCGCCCAAGCACTTTTTATAGTTAATGTGTGGTTTTTCTAATACAGCCCCCCCGTACCCTCGGTGGACGGGACGCCTGTGGGCGCAGCGGGAACGTAGCCTGTGCCGTCTTGCGCCGCGCCATCGGGAGGATCAGAAACGCTGCCGTCAGCCGCGTCGTCTTGCGTTTCCTCGACAGTCGGGTTCACACCGTTCGCAAACTCCCCCGTTACGGTGCCATCCAGAATGGGACGTTGTTCGCCTTCTTGTGGCTCGGTGTCTGGAACAAACGCTTCCCAAATACCGGCGGGATTCGTGGGAGAGGTCAGGCCGCCATTCGCGGGATCGACGCGCACCATGCGCAGGCCGGTCGGCATACGGAACGGAATGGCCATTTTGTCCTTCATCGCGGCGGCCATAAAGTTCTGGAACACGGGGATCGCAACGCTCGCGCCCGTTTCATGGCTGCCCAGTGATTTCGGATCATCAAAACCGACATAGACCGCACAAACCAGATCAGGCGTAAAGCCCACGAACCACGCATCGCGGCTTTCGTTCGTCGTTCCTGTTTTGCCTGCCACCGGAAAACCTAGCGCTTTCAGTTTCGCACCCGTGCCACGCAGGACGACGCCTTCCAGCATCGAGGTCATTTGGTACGCGGTGCGCGGATCCTGAATTTGTGGACGCACATCGGGGATTTCCGGCACGGCCTTTCCATCGCTCCAGTAATTTTCAAGGCAGTCTTTGCAAGGCCGCGCATCGGCGCGCCATAATGTCTTGCCGTCGCGATCCTGCACACGGTCGATAATGGTCGGGGTGATTTTCTTGCCGCCATTCACAATCATGCCATACGCCGCCGCCAAGCGTATGGGCGTGGTTTCCTTCGCGCCCAGCGAGAACGACAACAGGTTGGGCATATCGTCGGCGATGCCGAACTTTTTCGACGCCTCGACCACCGCTTCCATGCCGATGGCGTTGGCGAGGCGAACCGTCATCACGTTGCGCGATTTTTCGATCCCCACGCGCAGCGGTGTCGAACCGTAAAAGGTATTGGAGTAATTTTCCGGTCTCCAGAGCGGCATATTCGGCCCCTGCACATATTCAAACGGCGCATCCAACACCAGCGAGGACGGTGTGAAGCCCTTATCCAGCGCCGCCATGTAGACGAACGGTTTGAAGGCCGATCCCGGTTGTCGCAGCGCCTGCGTCACGCGGTTATACTGGCTGATTTTTGCGCTAAAGCCACCCGTCATCGCGAACACGCGCCCCGTATGTGGGTCCATCGCGACGATCGCGCCCTGCACCACCGGCACTTGGCGCAGCGTGTAGGAACCGACCGGATAGGCCTTGCCATCCGCGCCAGCCGCCACATCTTCCACCAGAATAACATCGCCAACCGACAACACATCAGCGGGCTTTTTGATCGCAGGGCCAAACTTGTCATCGGCCAGCTCGCGCCGCGCCCAGCTCATCTCCGCCCATGGCAGATGCCCGCGCGTGCCATCAATCACGGCCAGTTCGGCCTCTTTCGCGGAAAGGGAAATCACCACGGCCATTTTCCATGCTTCGCCGCCAGCAGGAACCGCAATTTTCTTCAATTGCTCATGCCAGTTTTTCAGGGAGGCCATGCGCGCCACCGCGCCGCGCCAGCCACGGTTGCGGCGATCATAATCGATCAGCCCCGCGCGAAGCGCCTTCGTCGCCACATTCTGCAAACGCGGATCGAGGCTGGCCTTCACCGCCAAGCCACCTTCCAGCACCATCTTTTCGCCGAACTGGTCGACCAGCTGGCGGCGCACTTCTTCGGTGAAATAGTCGCCACCGTTGACGATTTCCGCCTCGTCGCGCGAGCGCGTTTGCAGCGGTTCTTTTCTGGCCATGTCAGCTTCGTCGCGGGAAATGCGACCATCCGCCGCCATGCGCTCGATCACCCAATTACGCCGCGCCACGGCGGCTTCATGATCCTTCACAGGATGATAGTTGTTGGGTGCTTTGGGCAGCGCCGCCAGATAGGCGGCCTCGGCCACGGATAATTCATCGAGCGATTTGTTGAAATAGTTGAGCGCGGCGGAGGCCACGCCATAGGAACGCTGCCCTAAAAAAATCTCGTTCAAATAGATTTCAAGGATGCGATCCTTGGACAATGACGTTTCAAGACGCTGCGCCAAAATCATCTCGCGCACTTTGCGCGCGATAGAAACCTCGTTCGTCAGCAGCATGTTTTTCGCGACCTGCTGCGTGATGGTGGACGCCCCCATCGGCCTGCGATCGCGCCCTACATTCTGCAAATTGGTGATGGCCGCACGCACAATGCCCGTGACGTCAACGCCGGCATGTTCGTAAAACTTCTGATCCTCGGCAGACAAAAACGCGCCCGTCACCAGCGGTGGAATTACCTTGATCGGCACAAAAACGCGTTGCTCGGCGGCGATCGTCGCCATCATGCGTCCGTCATCCGCGTAAAGACGCGTCAAAATCGGCGGCTGATAATCTTTCAGATAGCTATAATCCGGCAGATCATGGCTGTAATGCTGGAACAGTAGAAAGAGCGCAATCACGCCCGATATTCCAACCAGAAACAAAAACGAAAACAGCGAGGCCAGAACGCGCATGCGGAAAAAAACCCTATGGAAGCAGCGTGACAAAACGGGGAAAGAAGCGGGGAAGAGGGAATCACCAGAAAGCCCGCCTTTCTTGACGACGGTCTTTTAACCTATATTGCCGGATTTGTAAAAGACCCGTCATCGAAGGCTGTTCTTCTTGCTTTGGTATTACTTTCATGGACTATGGCTCTCGGCGAGCCGGCAGCACCTAGCCCCGCAAAACCATAACAAAAATAGATCGCGCAACATGACTCCCGTTAGCAAAGAATTAGCCCCGCCCCTTATGATCACTTACTTTCCGGCAGCAAAGATGGTTGGAGGCAATTTTATTGATTCCTCTACGGCCACGGCTTTAACGGTTCGTGAAACGATTTTTCCTTATCAATTCAGAAGAAACAACCACGCCTTCCGTGGGCATAAATCTCCCATTATGTTTTCGTTTAAAAAAGACATGACCGTTCACCAAGTTCCCGCACTTGCCGTAACGATTGAAACCCTCAACGGACCGCGCCGCGAGATTATTCCTTTTGTCTCCGAAGCGGCTTTCGAAGCGCTCCAGCTGGAAACGGATCGGGAAACGGGCGTTGACCTCACGAACTTCCAACGCAAAGCCCGTGCGGATTTTGTTCGCATAAATTATCCAGAAACGGTGAGCACCTTCGTGCCGCACCGCTTTAAGGCTCCGCACGCCTTTTCTCCCACGCCCCGCTGAACCGCCTTACGCTGATCGTTTTTGTTCGACGCGCTGATCCGAGGCACCCGCCTGCAGAGATTTGAACACGGCCTCAATGGCGGCGCGGTAGATCCCATCGCGTCCGCGATCTGGCCTGAAATACTCCATTTCCATATGGACAAACCCATAGAAAAGCCCGTGAAGGGCGGCGGCTGCCGTTTGCGGAATCCACATCGGCCCCAGCTGGCCTTTTTGCTCGGCCTGCAGCAACACACGAACCAGACGATCACGCACGCGGTCACGGCAATCCGAATTGCGCTCGGTCATCACCTGCATTTCATCGACATATTCGCAGCGCTGGGTCAGGATCGTGAAGACGTTGCGACGATGAGGGTCGTTCATCATTGCCAGCAAGGTTCCCAGACAGGAATCCTTGAGCGCCTTCAGCGGATCTTCCCACTCTTCGGCGGCCAGACGATCCAAAAGCTCTTCATGCGGCAGGAACGTTTCATCCGCCAGCACCCGCAGCAAATCCACTTTATCCTTGAAATGCCAGTAAATGGCGCCGCGCGTGACGCCCGCTTTTTCGGCGATTTCCTGCAGCGATGAATGCCCGACACCCTTCTGAAGGAAAACATCGACGGCCGATTTCATGATTGTTTGGCGGGTTTTTTCCGCTTCTTCTTTTGTTTTTCTTGCCATTTTCCTTGCCTTAAAGCTTGATCCGAATCGTCTCGTTCACCTGCATACAGTTATAGGTTGCACAGCCGTTTCCGTCTATTAGAATCATTATAAAACTAACGCCCTAAAGCTATTTCAGCATAAAAATCAAAAGCATTTATGACAGGCAACGAATGACAGAAAACGGTGACAGAAAATCACTCGGAATTATTGCACCCCTCACACGATCCATGAAACGCTGTATTCATATCAAAGCCAAAAAATTAATAATTAATGAAAGATTTGTGTTGACATACGTTCGTGAATGTATACAATATCGCCCATTGGTTGTCAAGGCTCGATGAGGAGCCAGATTTAACGGAGGTATTTTCTTGGTTAATATTATGTTAAGACTCACCTTGCCCTCAAAAGACGGACGCGGCATAATCGCGCTCTTCTCTGGATTAACTTGCAAAGCACCTTCCATGACCATTTACAACAAACTGAAATATAACGGCATTCTTTCGGCCGCCCTTTTGCTGGGGTTTTGTCTTCCTGTTTTAGGCGGCTGCGCGGCAGGCCCCGATTTCAAAACACCAGAAGCCCCCACGGTGGCGTCTTATGGCCCCGACGGGATGCCCAAGGAAACGGTTCAGGCCAATGACGAGTTCGGCGGCATCCAGCGCTTTTTGTCCGGGGGCGATGTTCCGGCAGCGTGGTGGACGTTGTATCAATCCAACCCGCTGAATGACCTTATCTCCAAGGCCGTTGTTTCCAACGCATCACTGGATGCCGCCCGCGCCGCGCTTCGCGCCGCCGACGAAACGGCTGCCGCCAGCTATGGCTCCTTCTTCCCCGCCATCAACGGCAGCGCCTCGGTGGATCGCAACGAGACGGCATCTTCCAACTCTCCCTTCACGCTGTACAACACGTCTGTCGCCGTCAGCTATGCTCCTGATATTTTCGGTGGGGCTCGCCGCACAAGCGAAGCCAGAGGTGCCGTCGCGCAGGCGCAGCGCTTTGAGCTGGAAGCCGCCTATCTGACCCTCACCGCGAATGTGGCGACGACAGCCATTCAGGAAGCCTCGCTTCGCGAGCAGATCAAGGCGACAAAAGAAATCATCGCGGCGCAAGAAAAGCAGCTGGAGATGATGAAGACCCAGCTGGACGTTGGCGCGATTGCCAAGCCCGCCTATCTGTCGCAACTGCAAACCGTTGCCGCCAGCAAAACAGCTCTGCCGCCGCTGGAGCAACAACTGGCCGCGAACCGCCATCTGATGTCTGTCTTGTTGGGGCAATTCCCCAGCGAAAGCGCGGCGACAAGCTTTACTTTGGCCAACTTCAAACTGCCCGCCGAATTGCCGCTTTCACTGCCGTCGAAACTGGTCGAACAGCGCCCCGATATCCGCGCTGCGCGCGCGAATTTGCAGGCTGCCAACGCGGAAATCGGTATCGCGATGGCCGCCATGCTTCCACAATTTCCTTTGACCGCCAGCTATGGCGTCGGGGCAAGCCGTCTGGCCGATCTGTTTTCGCCCGGCACGGCGCTGTGGGGATTGGGCGCAGGCATCCTGCAACCAATTTTCCAGGGCGGCGAACTGCTTCATAACAAGCGGGCGAAAGAAGCGCTCTTCGATCAGGCTGCCGCGCAGTATCGCGCCACGGTTCTATCGGCCTTTCAAAATGTCGCGGACAGTTTGAAGGCGCTGGAGAGCGATGCGCAAGCGCTGGCCGCACAGGTGGACAACGAACGCGCCGCCG
>DNGD01000051.1 GCA_003486725.1 Rhodospirillaceae bacterium | reverse complement strand
GTTCCCGTCGACATTGTCGAGATCGGCGAAATCACCAATACCCGCATTCGTGACACGGAAGAGCAAGAGGCCGCCAAGACCGCGCCGCCCAAACCCGCCCCCGCGCCCGAAGTGAAAGAACCTGAACCGCCTAAACCCATCGAGCCGCCCAAGCCTGTGGAAAAAGCGCCGGAGCCTGCGCCCGATGAAGCTGCTTTGCCCGAGCCGAGCAAAAAGCCCAAGCCGCCCGAAAAACCCAAGGAAGCCCCCAAGCCGCAAGTGGATCCGCTGGCCAGCGTCTTGAAAAACGTGGCAAAACTGAAGCCGACACCACCGGCACCGACCGATGCGCGGCCTGATCCTAAAAAGAATGATGGCACGACGCAGACCGGCACGACCAGCAATCAAGGCCCTGCACTCGCTGATCGCCTTACGATCAGTCAGGAAGATTTGCTGCGCCGTCAGATCGCCGGTTGCTGGAATATGCCGATTGGTGCCCGCAATGCTGAAGAACTCATCGTTGAGGTCTTGATTGAAGTGAACGAGGATCGTACAGTTCGTTCTGCCGAGATCGTCGATCAAACGCGCTTTGCAACTGATTCACATTTCCGCGCCGCTGCCGAGGCCGCCTTGCGCGCTCTTCGTCATCCCAAATGCACACCACTGGAACTGCCACCTGATCAGTTTGAACAATGGAAAACCATTCGCTTTAATTTTGACCCGAGGGACATGCTATGAACCTGACAAAACCCCGCAACATCGTCGCCCTTCTCGCCCTCTTGCTGCCGCTCTTGATGGCCGCGCCTGCCAAGGCCGAGGTGCGCATTGACATCACGCGCGGCGTGGTCGAGCCGATCCCCATCGCGATCCCCGCCTTCTACGGCGCAGGGGGCAACGAAGCCCAGTTTGGCCGTGATATTGCCAAGGTCGTGTCGGCGGATCTCGTGCGTTCGGGGCTTTTTGCCGCCGTGGACCCCAAATCCTTTATTCAGGATCGCGACTCTCTTCTGGTTGCGCCGCGCTTTGCTGATTGGCGCGTTTTGAATGCCCAGTCTCTTGTGGTGGGCCGCATCGAAGCCCAAGCCGATGGCCGTCTCAAGGTGGAATTCCGCCTGTGGGACGTGTTCGGCGAACAGCAGATGACGGGCCTTGCCTATTTCACCATTCCGAACAACTGGCGTCGCGTGGCGCATATCATCGCGGACGCGATCTATAAGCGCATCACCGGCGAGGACGGCTATTTCGACACACGCATCGTCTATGTCGCGGAAAGCGGCCCCGGCACCGCCCGCGTCAAGCGTCTGGCCATTATGGATCAGGATGGCGAAAACCACCGCTTGCTCAGCGATGGCCGCGCCCTCGTCCTGACCCCGCGCTTCTCGCCCTCGATGCAGGAAGTCACCTATATGGCGTACTACAACAACCGCCCGCGCGTTTATCTGTTCAATATCGACAGTGGACGGCAGGAAGTCTTGGGTGATTTCGCCAACATGACCTTTGCCCCGCGCTTTGCACCCGGTGGCAACAAAGTCATCTTCTCGCTGTCCAAGGGCGGTAACTCGGATATCCATGTGATGGATCTGCGTTCACGCAAGTCGACGCAGCTAACCAACCATCCTTCGATCAACACGGGCCCCAGCTTTGCGCCGGACGGCAACCGGATCGTGTTTGAATCGGATCGTGGCGGCAGCCAGCAGATCTATACGATGTCGGCAAGCGGCAGCGACGTGAAGCGCATCAGCTTCGGCGATGGCCGCTATGCCACGCCGGTCTGGTCACCACGCGGCGACCTAATCGCCTTCACCAAACAACAAGGTGGCCGCTTCTATATCGGGGTTATGCGTCCCGATGGTACGGGCGAGCGCCTGCTAACCGAGAGCTATCACGTGGAAGGCCCAACTTGGGCGCCTAATGGCCGCGTCTTGATGTATTTCAAGGATCTGCCAGCGGGAGCCGGTGGTCGCGGCAAGAACGCCAAGCTCTATAGTATCGATTTGACAGGCTATAACGAGCGCGAAGTGCCCACGCCGATGGATGCTTCCGATCCCGCTTGGTCGCCACTGATTCCCTAAAGAATCAGAAGAACTCGAAAAAAAACCGCCGCTTGAAAGAGCGGCGGTTTTTTGTTTCGTGCTTTTTTAAGGCGCAATTGTGGCGAGGCTGTCATTTTTTGCCACAATTCAAACAGTTGCACCAATTTCTGTTGCGCTTAGGTCACGCCAAGAAAACCGATTCACGCTTTCCCCCGAATCGAAAAAGACACCTCTTGATTCCTTTGTGTCATAGAGCTACTTTGTTATCCGGTTTTGTTGTTTTTTGTTTTTTTCGATCTACGGATCTAAAGACTTAAGGCGACAGGGTCAAATAGCCGTGAACGGAAAATCATCCGTAAGCGATAATCGACAACAATCTCAATCATCTTGGCCAAGGCTGGACTCGGCAATGCCGCTTCCCGCCCCAATCCGCCAGAGGTTCACAAAGGGGGAAGATATGATCAAAAAGTTTATGTGTCTGATGGCGGCACTCGTTATGGTTTCTGCTTGCGACACGACCGGCGTTGACGACGGTTCTGCAGATGCTAACGGCGCCGGCGCTGGTGGCAAGATGGGCGTTGCCCGTCCTGGCACACAGGAAGATTTGGTTGTCAACGTTGGCGACCGCGTTTTCTTTGGCTTCGACAAGGCCGATCTTTCGGCTGAAGCACGCGCCACATTGGATCGTCAATCCGCTTGGATGAAGAAGTATCCTTCGGTTTCGATCACGATGGAAGGTCATGCTGACGAACGTGGCACACGCGAATACAACCTTGCTTTGGGTGAACGTCGCGCGACAGCCGCCAAGAACTACCTCGTAGCTTCAGGTGTTGATGCGGAACGCGTCAAGACCGTTTCGTATGGCAAAGAACGCCCCGCCGTTCTCGGCAGCAACGAAGCTGCTTGGGCTCAAAACCGCCGCGCTGTTTCTGTAATCGCGCAGTAAGGTTTTGGGTTTAGAGCTTCGGCTCTAGCCAAAAACAAAAGAGGCCGTAAACCTTAGGGTTTGCGGCCTTTTTGTTTGTTTTTTCATTTTTTCTTATGAAACCATTACCAAAACCTTGAATACGTCTGCGCGCGCGGGATAGAACGACGCTTATACAAAAGATAAGAAAACACAGGTCCTCAGTAATCATGTCGCTCATACACCAGCTTTCTACAAACTTTTCTGTGACCGCAACGACGATCACACAAAAAAACAAACCCATTTCCCTTGCCATCACCGTAACAAGCAAAAGGAAGGGGAAGAATTATCTAAGTGCGCTTTATCTGAAAACATCTAGTACCGGAGAAGAGAAACAGCAAATGCGCGCCATCCCAATCAACATGGCGGTATCCGGCGCGTTCTCCCTGTTTCCAAAAATCCCCATCAGCGACGATACGCTTCGTGTTGAAATAACCATGATGCCTTCGACCCACAAAAATGAATCAGCTATTGTCTGGCATCGTCTGTGGGGGCGAAATAACGGGATCGGCCCCAGCAGTGCCGGACGCCGTCGACCGTCAAGGGATGTGCCCTCCAGACTGCGCAACCGCAACAAAGACCGATCGAACAACAACAATTAATGGATCTTGCAGGCGTTTGATCTTCCCCTTATCGTACGGGGCATGACCCCTTATGCCCTTATCGATCTGGCCACTATAGCCGCCAATTACCGCTTCCTTTGTGACAAGGCCGGAAAGGCGCGTTGCGGCGCCGCCGTTAAAGCCAATGCCTATGGCCTTGGACTGGTCCCTGTTGCCAGCGCACTTAAAAACGCAGGATGCACGAACTTCTTCACCGCGCATTTTTCGGAAGCCCTTGCCTTGCGCGCGCACATCAAAGACGGCGAGATTGTCGTTCTGCATGGCCTTTCAAAAAATGATTTCGCGCAAGCGCTCGCCCACAACATTACGCCCATGCTCAACCATTTGGGCGCGGTACAGGAATGGGGCGCGTTTTCACGCGAGCGCGGCGAGTCTCTGCCGGCCATGATCCACTTAGATACCGGCATGAACCGTCTGGGTCTCTCCCCCGCCGAGCAGGCTCATTTGGCGGCGCATCATGATCTTCTGGATGGGATAGAAATCAAGGCATGGGCCAGCCACTTCGCCTGCGCGGATGAATTTGATAATCCCATGACCACGCAGCAACGGGATCGTTTAAACAGCATCCTTTCGCAGCTGCCATCCGCCCCCATCAGCCTGTGCAACAGCTCTGGCCTGTTCTGGGGGGAGGATTATCACTTTGACCTTGCACGGCCCGGCGTCGCTCTTTATGGCGGCAACCCAACCCCGCATCTGGCCAACCCGATGAAAGCCGTGATGACGCTGCACAGCCCCATTCTCCAAATCCGCGATGTGGAAGCAGCCATGACCGTGGGCTATGCGGCCTCGCATAGCATCAAACGGAAGGGACGTGTAGCCACGATTGCGCTGGGCTATGCCGATGGCTATCACCGCGCGCTAAGCAACAAAGGCACCGTTATGATTGGCCAGCATCAAGCCCCCCTGATCGGGCGCGTTTCCATGGATTTGATTACGCTTGACGTGACGGATGTGCCGGAAGCCGCCGCACATGTCGGCGCGGATGTCACGTTGATCGGCGCGCACCGCACAATCGATCAAGCCGCCGATGAGGCAGGCACGATTTGTTATGAGCTTTTGACCAGCCTTGGCGAACGGGTTCGTCGGGATTACCTGAACGCCGCCTAATGCTTGGTGTGGATGACCTCGCGGGTGTGGCGTGAGATGACCACTTCCTCGTTCGTCGGGATGATCCAGACCTGAATCTTGCTGTCCGGCGAAGAGATCATGACTTCCTGCCCGCGTGGTGCGCTGGCATTCTTTTCATGATCAAACTTGACGCCCATCCAAGCGAGCGATTGCAAAACCTGCTCACGGATCGTGACGGCGTTTTCACCCATGCCACCCGTAAAGACGATGGCATCCGTACCGCCCAGAAGGCTGATAAGCCCTGCGCCTTCCTTGGTGATGCGCAGACAGAACAGATCGACGGCCTCACGCGCCGAAGGCGCATCGCTTTTTAAAAGCACGCCCATGTCGTTGCTGATCCCCGACACGCCGCGCAGCCCTGAATCATGGTACAGCATGCGCTCGATCGCCGGCTCGTCCAGCTTGGCTTCGCGCAGGAAGTATAGGATCACACCCGGATCGAGCGAACCCGGACGTGTGCCCATCATCAAACCATCCAGCACCGAGAACCCCATGGAGGTCGTAAAGCTTTTGCCGCCTTCCATGGCGCACATGCTCGCACCATTGCCCAGATGCATGACCAAAGTCTTGCCGGCATAGGCTTGCGGGGCCACCTCTTTCATGCGGCCCGCAATATATTCGTAAGACAGGCCGTGGAACCCGTAACGGCGCACTCCCTTTTCATGCCAGATGCGCGGGATAGGATAGCGCGTCTGGATCGACGACACCGTTGTATGGAAGGCCGTGTCAAAGCACGCCACCT
>DNGD01000013.1 GCA_003486725.1 Rhodospirillaceae bacterium | reverse complement strand
CGCTTTACGTGCGCAATATCGCAAATGCCCTTGCCGCCGCGCAGCCAGAGAGCAAAGACTATTTTGTCTCGCGCGCGAAAGCCTATCAGCAAGAATTGCTGGCATTGGATGAGCAAACGCGCACGAAGTTTTCCGCTATCCCGCGTGACAAACGCAAGATCATCACCAACCACGATGCTTTGAGCTATTATGCGGCGGCTTATGGCATCACCATCCTGTCAGCCACAGGCGTCAGCACCGAAGGCCAACCAACAGCACAGAACATCGCCGCGCTGACAGATCAAATCAAGCAGGAGAATATCAAGGCGCTGTTTATCGAGAGCATGGCCGACCCGCGCCAGATGGAAACCATTGCGCGCGACACCGGCGCACGTTTGGGCGGCACGCTTTACACCGACGCCCTCTCGCCACCGCATGGCGAAGCCCCGACCTATCTGGACATGATGAAGGTAAATGGGGAGAGGATTTTGGCGGGGGTGAGGTAACAAGAAAACTGAACTTGATTTTACCCGTCATCCCGCACGAAGTGATGCGCAAGCATCACGTAGATGCGGGATCTCGAGAAAGTTGAGAGCCATAGGAATTGCCGAGAAAACAGTGTACAACGATCTCGAGATCCCGCATCGGCGCGACAGGCTCCGCCTGCCGCTTGTGCGGGATGACGCTTCCCTCTACGCCGCAATCATCGCCGTGAGATCTCCAACGACCTTTTGCACCAAGGCTTGATCGTCGCCTTCAGCCATCACGCGGATCAGGTTTTCGGTGCCCGACTTGCGCACAAGCAAGCGGCCACTGCCGTTCAGCGTGCCTTCCGCCGATTTGATCGCGGCCAAAAACGCGGGGTCGTTCATCACGTCGCGCGAGACCTTCACGCTTTTCAACAGCTGTGGCACGGGCTCAAACAAGCGGCAGACTTGGCTGGCGGGCTTTTTCGCCTCGCCAATCACGGCCAGCACTTGCAGCGCGGTCAGCAAACCATCGCCCGTCGTGCTATAGTCGTTCAGTACCATATGCCCCGATTGCTCGCCGCCAATGTTGCAGCCTTGCTCACGCATTGCTTCAACAACATAACGGTCGCCCACATTCGTGCGCACCATGCCGACGCCAATCGTTTTCAAGAACCGCTCCAACCCCAGATTGGACATGACGGTCGTGACGAGCTTGCCGCCCTTCATGCGGCCCTGCTTGGCCCACGCCTGCGCGATCAACGCCATCAACTGATCGCCATCGATCACGTTGCCCTTTTCATCCGCCATGATAAGGCGGTCGGCGTCACCGTCCAACGAAATGCCAACATCCGCGCCATGAAGCAGCACGGTTTCGCGCATCAAATCGGTATGCGTTGCGCCACAGCGGTCATTGATGTTGCGGCCATCGGGTTGCACCGCGACGGGGATCACTTCCGCGCCCAGTTCCCACAGAACCGTCGGGGCGGCCTTGTACGCCGCGCCGTTCGCGCAATCGATAACGATCTTCATGCCATCAAGACGCTGGCCACAAGGGAACGTTCCCTTTACAAATTCGACATAGCGTCCCAGCGCATCTTCAAGACGCGAGGCCTTACCCAGCGCGTCAGAGCCAGCCAATTCTTGATCCTGATCTTCCATCAAGCGTTCGATCTGCTCTTCCAGATCGTCGGAAAGCTTCTGGCCATCCGGCGCAAACAGCTTGATGCCGTTATCGGCATATTGATTGTGCGAGGCGGAGATCATCACTCCCAAATCAGCGCGCAAGCTTTTCGTAAGCATCGCGACTGCTGGCGTCGGCAAAGGCCCGAGCAAAATCACATCCATGCCTTGCGCGATAAAACCGGCGGTAAGCGCCGGCTCCAGCAGATAACCCGACAGGCGCGTGTCCTTGCCGATCACCACCCGGTGGCGATGCTCGCCGCGACGAAACAGACGCGCAGCGGCCATCGCGACGGAAAGGGCGGTGGTGGCTGTCATCGGCTCTTGATTGGCGCGACCACGAATGCCATCGGTTCCAAACAATTTACGGGGCATGAGAAATTTCCTGTTTTAAACGACAATCGAGCTTGAAGGCGGTATTTTCGGCTCCGTCGGTGCGACTTTAGGCACCGAGCCGCGACGCGTGGCGGGCGGTGCATCAGAGGCCGGCGGCTTCGTGGCAGGATCCTTACGATCCAGATTTTCGCCACGCACCAGAGCCATCACTTCTTCGCCCGACAGCGTTTCATATTCCAAAAGCGCTTCGGAGACTTTCTTCAAATCTTCCTTGTGCGCGATCAAAATCTCCCGCGCTTTGGCCTCGCCCTGCTCGATCAAACGACGCACTTCATCATCGATCAACTGCGCCGTAACGTCCGACATATTCTGCGTTTGCGCGACAGAATGCCCCAAGAAGACTTCCTGCTCATTGGCTTGATAGCGCACGCGACCCAGCTTATCCGACATGCCGAACTCGGTCACCATGCGCCGCGCCAGCATGGTCGCTTGCGAAATATCGCTGCTTGCGCCCGTCGTGACGTTTTCTTTGCCAAAGGTCAGCTCTTCCGCCATGCGTCCGCCGAACATCATCGCGATGCGCGATTCCAGCTCGGTCTTCGTTTGGCTGTATTTGTCGCGTTCCGGTAGGTTCATGGTCACGCCCAACGCGCGCCCGCGCGGAATGATCGTAACTTTGTGCAAGGGATCGCTTTGCGGCACGTTGAGGCTAACAAGCGCGTGGCCCGCCTCATGATACGCCGTCAGCTCTCGCTCCTTGTCCGTCATCACCATGGAGCGGCGCTCCGCGCCCATCATCACCTTGTCCTTGGC
>DNGD01000241.1 GCA_003486725.1 Rhodospirillaceae bacterium | reverse complement strand
TTGCCTACCAAATATTCAGCGCCAAGTCGGCCAAGAAGCTGGCGGCTAAAACGCTTGCCGTGATCCCTGAGGCTTGATAAGCTCATCCCATGACCAGCAAGGATTACTCTTTGAACGCATTTGATAAGCCCGCCCGTTTCGGGGGCGCTTATGCATACTTTTTTGGTTATTGGTTCCGGTAATCCGGATCATACACACGCGCTACTCACCCACATTATTGAACTTCAAAACCGCCGGATCACCGGATCATTTTACATAGCGGGACAGCATCATGAACATCAAGCATAGCGATTGGAATCCTACCACGTGGCGCACGAAGACAGCTTTGCAGCAGCCCACCTATCCGAATTCTGAAACGGTGAACGCGGTTGAAGCGCGGTTAGCCAAGATGCCGCCGCTCGTTTTTGCCGGTGAGGCGAGACGCCTCAAGAAGAGTTTGGCCAATGTGTGTGCGGGCAACGCCTTCTTGCTGCAAGGCGGCGATTGCGCCGAGAGCTTCGCTGAGTTCAGCGCTCCCAACATCCGCGACTCTTTCCGCGTGATTTTGCAGATGGCCGTGGTGCTGACCTTCGGCGGGTCGATCCCCGTTGTGAAGGTGGGCCGCATGGCGGGGCAGTTCGCCAAGCCGCGCTCTGACGATAATGAAACGCGTGACGGCGTGAGCCTGCCCAGCTATCGCGGCGATATCATCAACGGCATCGATTTCACGGAAGCCGCGCGCGTTCCTGATCCCGAGCGCATGATGCAGGTCTATAACCAATCTGCCGCGACGCTCAACCTGCTACGCGCCTTTGCGCAGGGCGGCTATGCCGATTTGCATAAGGTGCATAGCTGGAATCTTGATTTCGTTGCGGGCGATTTGCAGGCCGAGCGTTATCAGGATGTCTCGAACCGCATCGGCGAGGCGCTGGCGTTCATGAAGGCTTGCGGCGTGAATGCCGATACAACGCCTTCGATCCGCGAGACGGACTTCTTCACCTCGCATGAGGCGCTGCTGCTGCCCTATGAGCAGTCTTTGACCCGCGTCGATAGCACGACTGGCGATTGGTACGACGTGTCCGCCCATATGCTGTGGATAGGCGATCGCACGCGCGGCTTCGATGATGCGCATGTCGAGTTCCTGCGCGGCGTGAACAACCCGCTGGGCATGAAATGCGGGCCAAGCCTAGCGCCCGACGATCTGCTTCGTCTGATTGACAAGCTGAACCCCGAAAACGAGGCGGGCCGCCTGACCCTCATCACCCGTATGGGGGCCGAGAAGGTGGAAAGCCTTCTGCCGCCGCTTTTGCGCCGGATCAAGGAAGAGGGCCGCAATGTCGTCTGGTGCTCTGATCCTATGCATGGCAACACGGAGAAGGCCAGCACGAACTATAAAACGCGCAATTTCAGCAAAGTGTTGGCCGAGGTAAAGGGCTTCTTCGACGCTTGTGCGGGTGAGGGCGTCTGGCCGGGTGGTGTCCATCTGGAAATGACAGGGCGCAACGTGACGGAATGCACAGGCGGCGCATCGGACGTGACCGAGCACGATCTGGCCAATTGCTATGAAACCCATTGCGATCCGCGCCTGAACGCCTCCCAAGCCCTTGAACTGGCCTTTTTGGTGGCAGCCCAGCTTAAAACCCTGCGCCAGAACGTTGCGCAAGACGAATAAGCGTGTGGAATAAACTTGTTGGCTGATTGAGACGAAGGCGCTATGATTTCCCCTACCTTAAATAGCTGAAGGGGAGGGCTTTACCATGCGTGTTTTATCATCTGCTTTATTCCTTTGTATCCTTCTTGCCGCCGCGCCCGTTTTGGCCGGTAACGTGTCCTATGCCGATATGCGTGGCAAGTGGCAGTCAACCCAATGTACAGCGCCTATGTCGCCGGCAGCCATGGCGCGGAATCCGGAAAGTGCGGCCAACGATCTGAACTCCGAGACGGCCAGACGTAATGCCTTTACCGCCGAGGTTCAGAACTATATGAATTGCTTGAGCCAAGAAGCTCATCGTGACGCGGAGGCGATCAGCTATATGATCACAAAAACCGCACAAGAGATGATCGATCAATCGATGGCCCAAGCGAACCCTGCGCCTTCCGGCTGGGGCACTGAAAAGAAATAGTCTGGTATCCTTCTAGGGAGCGTTAAAATGACAGAGCCGTTGTTGCTGGCCTTGGCGCAGTTGAACCCTGTGGTTGGCGACATTGCGGGTAACGTTGCGCGGCTGATGGCCGCGTGGCGTCAGGCGCAGCGCAGCGGCGCGACGCTGCTGGTCACGTCCGAGCTGTTCCTGACGGGCTATGCCCCCGACGATTTTATTTTAAAGCCCCGTTTGCGCAAGGTGATCCGCGAGGCGGTGGACGCCTTGGCGCGCGAAACCGCCTCAGGCCCTGCCGTTCTTTTGGGGACGCCTTGGGCGGTGGATGATCAGCTGTACAACGCGGCGCTTCTTTTGGACGGCGGCAAGATTGCCGGTCTTGTGTTCAAGAGCGATTTACCAAACTACGGCCCCTTTGATGAAAAGCGCCTGTTTACCGCCGGTGCCGAAGCAGAGCCGATTATCTGCCGCGATCACAGGTTGGGCGTGCTGCTGTGCGAGGATATGTGGCAGCCAGAGGTCACGCGGGAGCTAACCCAAAAAGGCGCAGAGCTTTTGATCTCGATGAATGGCAGCCCCTTTCAAGTGGGACGCCAGCATAAACGCTATAGCGTTGCGCGAGAGCGGGTGAGGGAATCCGGTCTTTCGCTTGTCTATGTCAACCAAGTCGGCGGACAGGACGAAATGGTCTATGAAGGTGCGTCTTTTGCGATGGATCCTCACGGCCAGATCAAACATCAGGCCAAATCGTGGGAAGAAGAAGTGGCGATTGTTGGTGGAGCCATGATCGAAAGAAAGTGGACGCCAGCGCATGCGCCGCTCGCCGATGTTCCCGAAGGTGAGGCCTCGGTCTATCAGGCGCTCATGATCGGGCTGCGTGATTATGTCGCCAAAAACGGTTTCCAGAGCATCATTCTGGGCTTGTCCGGCGGGATCGATAGCGCGCTTGTCGCGACGCTCGCTGTGGATACGCTGGGCGCGGCCAATGTCCGCACCGTGATGATGCCATCGCCCTATACATCGCGCGAGTCCATCGAGGATGCCGCCGCCGTGTCCAAGGCTTTGGGATGCCGGATGGACACCGTTCGCATCGACGAGGCTATGACGGCGATCGATCATATACTGGCCGAGCAATTCATCGGCTGCCAGCCCGATGTGACCGAAG
Source organism: Rhodospirillaceae bacterium (assembly GCA_003486725.1). Taxonomy (GTDB): domain Bacteria; phylum Pseudomonadota; class Alphaproteobacteria; order UBA9219; family UBA9219; genus UBA8914. The sequence goes on along the minus strand of DNGD01000241.1, from coordinate 4,972 downwards.
AAAACATTCAGGCGCGTTTGCGCGGCGTCGCGCTCATGGCGCTGTCCAACAAGAGCGGCTCGATGGTTTTGGCGACGGGCAACAAGTCCGAAATCGCCGTCGGTTATTCGACGCTTTATGGCGACAGCTGCGGCGGCTTTGCGCCGCTCAAGGACGTTTACAAAACGGAAGTATACAAACTGGCGCGCTGGCGTAACGCGAATTTGCCGGCGCACGCGCTGGGCGCTTCGGGTGCCGTGATCCCCGAACGCATCCTGACCAAGGCCCCGACGGCTGAACTTAAGCCGGGGCAAAAGGATCAGGACACGTTGCCGCCCTATGAGACTTTGGATGACATTCTGCGCTGCCTCATCGAACAGGACCTGGGCGTCGCCGAAACGACAATGATGGGGCATGATGCCGCCACCGTTCGTCGTGTCTACACGATGCTGGATCGGGCAGAATACAAACGCCGCCAGATGCCACCCGGCCCGCGTGTGACCCGCCGTCACATCACGAAAGACAGACGCTATCCCATTACCAACCGCTATAGCGACAAATGGAGCACTCATCAGTCGGATTAGTGCATCTGCTTAGCGTGAAAGTATTAGGACAATCGCCGTCCGTGTTTTAGAATTAGAGATAAATTACCTACCAAGAATTGAGAATCCTCCTATGACCGACCAAAAAACACTTCATAAGATCATCCGCGCGCATTTGCATGATGTGCTTGTTGACGCCGAGTTTCCCGAATTACCCAATTTCGGACGCGGCAAGGTGCGCGATCACTATGATCTGTCCGGTAACCGCCGTTTGATGATCACCACTGATCGCCAAAGCGCTTTTGACCAAGTGCTGGCCGCTGTGCCGTTCAAGGGGCAGGTGCTGACCTCTGCCGCGCGTTTCTGGTTCGAGGCGACCGCTGACATTCTGCCCAACCATGTTATCGAATATCCCGATCCCAACGTCGTCGTCGCGCGCAAGATTGATATGCTGCCCGTCGAGGTTGTCGTGCGCGATTATCTGACCGGCTCGACCTCCACCTCCATCTGGTCGATGTACAATGTCGGGAACCGCATGCCCTATGGCATCGCACTGCCCGACGGGATGAAGAAGAACGACAAGCTGCCGCAAACCATTTTGACGCCGACGACCAAGGGCATCATGGGCGAGCATGACGTGCCGATCACGGCGGAAGAAATCGTTTCGCGCGGTGTCCTCAATCCCACGCAGTGGGCGGAAATCGAAAAGGCTGCGCTGGCCTTGTTTGCGCGCGGACGCGAGATCGCCGCCCAGCACGGCCTGATCCTTGTCGATACGAAGTATGAATTCGGTTATGACGAAAACGGCGTCCTCACCATTGCGGACGAAATCCATACGCCGGACAGCAGCCGCTATTGGATGGCCAACAGCTATCAAGAGCGGTTGGCGGCGGGCGAAGAACCCGAAAGCCTTGATAAGGAGTTCCTGCGCTTATGGATTGCCTCGCGGTGCGATCCGTATAAAGAGCCGATCCCCGAGATCACCGATGATACGCTGGTTGATTTCAGTGCGCGTTATATCGATCTGTTCGAGAAAATATCTGGCAAGAATTTTGATATTCCCTCAGGCGGGGAGCCCGTGCGCGAGCGCGTCCGCCGGAACATCCAGAAGTATCGCGAATAGCGGTTAAATCACGAGCTTTTTTGCCCCGCACAGAATGCCTCTAGAACGCGTCAGGATGCGATTCTAGTGGGGGTAAAATCGTGCGCTACCTCTGTGGCTAACACATTGAAATAATTGCTGTAGAACCCCTTTGGGCGCAATTGTGGGCATTCTGAGAGGCCTACTGCGGCCTATCAAGCTGTGTGAGGTCCTTGGCGGCCTGTTTCAGGCCCGTCGCCAGGTCTTCTTTCTCGCGGAAGGTATAGGCGCCGTAGTTGATCTGCGGTTTCAAATTCGGCCCCCACAAATTGCTCAACGCGTCATGGAGGTTTGTGGCGATGTGCTCGCCCTTTTTCCATGCCGAGGTGTTGTCACAGCGGGGCAACAGGATGCCGAACTCGTCCGGTGCCAGCTTGCCCAGAATATCGCTGCGGCGGATGAGGCCCGCCAGCGTATCGGCAACGCAGCGTAGCGCGGCATCAATCAGCGCAGCACCGTGGCGTGAGCGGATCACGTCGAGGTTTTCGATATTGATATACAAAACGCTGGAAATACCGCCATAACGTTCATCAAACGCCAGCATCCGCGCGACCTCGCGGTTGAAATCGGGGCGCGTCAGAAGCGGATGGCTGCTTTCCGGCTCTTCCGGTTGACGCTCCAGAACCCTCAGGCGGTTTTCCAGTTCCTGAACGCGCACGCGCGCCAAAACGAGCTCGGCGCACAGATCGCGCCAGATCGTGCGCTGTTCGGGCGTCAGCGGCGCATTGGCCAGCGAGTCTGTCAAAAGGTCGAGGGGAGCGCTCAAAAGAGGGAGTCCTAGGTTAAAACCATGATGATTCTGTCGTTTCTCAATAAGTCTCTATGCTTTTTATAAAAAAGTCATTAATTTGCATTTTTTCATTCACTGAGGGTTTTGAAATGCCGCGTTCCGCTAAAACAGCCAAGCCGACAAAGATGAAGTCGAACAAGAACCAGCCTTTGGTCGGGATCATCATGGGCAGCCAGTCCGACTGGGCGACGATGGAAAACGCCGCTAATGTGCTGGACAGCTTTGGGGTGCCGTTCGAAAGCCTGATCGTGTCAGCGCACCGGACGCCGCGCCGCTTGTTTGAATATGCCAGCACTGCAGCCGAGCGCGGCTTGAAAATCATCATCGCTGGAGCCGGTGGTGCGGCGCATTTGCCCGGCATGACAGCGGCGCTTACCGCGCTGCCCGTTTTGGGCGTGCCGGTGAAAAGCCGCTCGCTGGATGGCATGGATAGTTTGCTCTCAATTGCGCAGATGCCCGCCGGTATTCCGGTCGGCACGCTTGCCATCGGTAATGCGGGCGCGATCAACGCGGCGCTTCTCGCCGTTTCCATTTTGGGTTTGAATAACGATACGTTGTCGATCATGTACAGCGAATGGCGTGAAGTACAGACGTCCGGCGTTGCCATTGATCCTGTCTCGGATGAAACGAAGCCTGCGAAGAAAGCGGCTAAGAAATCTTCCAAGAAAACTGTCGCCAAGAAAAAGAAATAGTATGCGAACACTTACAGCCGGATCGGTGATTGGTATTCTTGGCGGCGGGCAGCTGGCGCGGATGACGGCGATGGCCGCCGCGCGGCTGGGCTTTTCCTGTCACGTGTACTGCCCCGATGAAACCGAGCCGGCGGTGGCCGTGTGCGCACAGCATACGCAAGGCGCGTTCGACAATGAAGAAGCGTTAGAGCGTTTCGCCAAAGCTGTCGATGTTGTCACGTTAGAGTGGGAGAATGTGCCGCTGGCCGCGCTGGATGTGATTGCGCAGCATACTGTTGTTTTTCCCAGTGCCTCGGTCTTGCGCATTGCGCAGGATCGTGGCCTTGAAAAACGCTTTGCGCGTGAGATCGGCGTGGGCACGGCAGATTTTGCGATTGTGAAGTCTGCTGACGAGCTTGCCACCGCGCTGGCGCAGTTCTCGCGTCCCGTGATCTTGAAATCCACGCGGATGGGTTATGACGGTAAGGGGCAGGTGAAGATTTCCGAAGAGATGGACGCCGCCACCGCATGGAAGCAGATGGGCAGCGATGAAGGCATCGTCGAGGCCTTTGTGCCCTTTGAAAAGGAAGTGTCTGTTATTGTCGCGCGTCGTGAGGATGGTGCGATCGCAGCCTTTCCGGTCGTCGAGAATATCCACCGCAACCATATTCTTGCCGAAACGCACGCACCCGCGCTGATCGATCCAGCGGTGGCGAAAGAGGCGACGGACATCGCGATGCGCATGGCCACGCATCTGCATGTTGTCGGCTTGCTGGCGGTTGAGTTGTTCGTTCTGAAAGAACCGAATGCCAAAGGCCAGAGCGTTTTGATGAACGAGATTGCGCCGCGTCCGCATAACTCCGGCCACTGGACGATCGACGCCTGTTCTTGCAGCCAGTTTGAAATGCTGGTGCGTGTAATCGCAGGCTTGCCGCTCGGCAACGCTGAACCACACAGCAAAGCGCTTATGCTCAACATCCTTGGTGAGGATTTGGGGAAGTGCTTCGGCTATGTCGCCGACACCTCAGCTTGTCTGCATCTCTATGGCAAAAAAGAACCACGCGATGGACGCAAGATGGGGCATGTGACGTTCCTCAAAGGCGCGTGGTAATTATTCCCCCATCAGCCACTTGATATCGTCTTGGGTGAGGGAGGCTGCGGCGGCGGGTTTATCGCCAAATAGTGCGGCAGCGAGGCCAGCCTTGCGCGACTGCAGCTCTAAAATGCGCTCCTCAACCGTTTCCTCCGCGATCATTTTATACACGAACACGGGCTTGTCCTGCCCGATGCGGTGCGCACGGTCGGTCGCCTGATTTTCCACGGACGGATTCCACCATGGGTCATAATGAATGACCGTATCGGCGGCGGTAAGGTTGAGGCCAGTGCCACCCGCCTTCAGGCTAATCAAAAACAACGGCACGTCGCCATTCTGGAATTGTTTGATCGGCGTCGCGCGATCTTTGGTCGTGCCGCGCAGTTCGACAAACGGAATAGCCAATTCCTTTAGCTCTGGTTTGATTAAATCAAGCATCGACGTGAATTGCGAGAAGAGCAGAATCTTGCGGCCCTCTTCGATCAGTGTCGGGATCATCTCCATCAGCTCTTCAAGCTTGGCGGAGGATTTCACCTTGCGGGCGGCCTCCAACTTGACGAGGCGCGGATCGCAGCAGGTCTGGCGCAGTTTCAACAGCGCATCCAGCACGACGATATGGCTGCGGGCGAGGCCCTTGGCCGCGATTTCTTCGCGCACTTTCTCGTTCATCACGTGACGCACGGCTTCGTACAAATCGCGCTGATCGTTGGCGAGCGAGACACGGCGGATAATCTCGGTCTTGGGCGGCAGCTCCTT
>DNGD01000006.1 GCA_003486725.1 Rhodospirillaceae bacterium | reverse complement strand
CACGAGCAAAGGAAAGTGTTTAAAAGGGTTGGATAGGGTTGATAAGCCTTGAAACGTGTTGATTTGCAAGGGATTACACAAACTGCGCAAAGATAAAAAAAGCGCTGTCAAACTAAGGGTGGGACGAAAATTATTTAAAAGGGTCATCCTTAAATATTGAAAACGGCAGGCCGGTGGCACATCGAATAGGGTCTAATTTCACAAGCCGGCTAGAAGGATGATAGGTTCTGTTTCTCCTGGGAAGCCTTTTCTTTTGCCTTGCGATCAAGGCATTCTTTTGTGGCCACCATGAGCTGATTATTTTGACCGTCGAGGTGGGCGCGCAGATCTGGCGTTTCTGTCCTCCAATCTGTGTGAATTGAGACGGCCTGAACCTTTGACCATTTCTCTGCGCCGGCATTGGATTTTAAAAGGGTATCTACTTCAGCCGACGAAAAGGCCTCTCCAATGCCAATCGCGTTTGTCTTTGCTTTCGCATAAGTACGCTAACGGATCGAAACGCGGTAGACGGCAGGAAGCAAAACCGTTGATGAACCTCCGCATGAATCGCATTTTTTACGTAAGGTAAACGTACCTTTTTTAGACTTAACAAAACCAGTTCCTTTGCAAGTATCACATGGAAAGGATGTTGGAAAAAGGGCGATAAATGATTGACCTTTTTTGAATGCTGAAACAATCTGATCGTCTGTGGCGTTTTTTGGAATGGGGTCGNNTGTGGCTCCCATTACGCTGGTATACGAGTATATTTTGGTGGTTGATTTAGGTTTAAGGTGAAGCACAGAGCCGTCGGCTACTTGATGACCTTCAAGTTCAAGAGCAAACATTTCTTCAGAATGATATTTATTTTGAGCCAGATATAATCCCTGTTTGAGCGTCTGGAAGATTTTAATTTCGTAGGTTCCTGTTGTATCCTCGGACTCTTCAAGCATGTTGCGAGACGTAGAAAAGAAACGATAGGCCTGCCGTACGGAACCGTCTGCTAAAACTGTGCATTTTCCAGAAAGGTTTAAAAGGATGGTTTTAACAAACTGCTCTTCTGTTATTGTTTTTTGCATAGGCTTTTCGGAGGTTGCAAGTGATGCTCTTTTAGCAGCCGATTTTCTACCCTCTTCCCAAAAAGATCCTCCAATGCGCGTTAACTGATCTGCTTGAGAAAAAACCATTCCAGATGCCACAACCGCAAGCATAATCAAGACCATTCTTTTCATTTTTATGACCTTTCTGAAATCATAATATCATGAATTTGTAGGCTTGGGAATACGGGCTAAGGATTCTGATAGTTGAGATCGAAGAAACGCGATCTCGGACTCCTTGGATCGGCAGCCGGCACACGGGGTTGACTTGATCCGGTCGATCTCCGGCTGAAGGTGTTGCTCGAACGCGGACAAAAACAAGCCGTTCGGATTTCCGCCTTCGTTCATGATCCGCTCAACTTCTTTTGCGGCAACTCCCATCCGATCCGCAAGTTGGGGGAGGCTGAGGCCGGTCGCCCCCTTCGCCTCATAGAGACGTTCTCGAATGGTATATGTAAGGGTTGTTTTTACGCTTTCGTTTCCTGTAAGCAACCAGTCTACAGAGACGCCAAACTTTTCGGAAATTAACCGCAGTTTGTCGTACCCTGGAATCGATCCGCTTTTCCATTTCTGATAAAGAGGCGTAGAAATCCCAATTGCCCTGCAAAACTCAGCGCCGTTCATTGGTTTATGGACATGTTGAAGGCGTGAAAAAAAAGATTCACTAGGGTTAGTTTTTGCGTTTGACATAGCTCACCGTGGTTAGTATAGTTCGCCTCATGAAACGAATTCACAGCACGCGCAACAAAAAAACCGCCGAACCGGCGATTGATATTGTTGCCGCAAGAATCGCGGCCCTCCGCAGCCCGCACGGACACCTTACCGCTTTCATCCGGTCCAAGGGTTATCCGGTCAGCACGGCGTGGGTCGCCATGCAGGGAAAACTCAATGGCCCGAAAGCGCGGATCATCGTCGAAGACGTGAAGCGCGAATTCGGCATTTAACAAACCACAAACGCAGTGAGAGCGCAAGCACAAATACGAGGAGCAAAACATGAACGGAAAGACAAAGGATAAAACAATAACGGCGATACTGGACGCTAATAGACGGCTGCGGGAAGAGAACAAGGAACTGGTTGACAAGCTGAAAAAATATGAGCCAGATCCGGTCGTGTGCGGTGTGACGGAGAGCGAGCTGCGCGGGCTGTCGGCGGCTGCGGCGAAGGCGGCGGGGCTCAAATGAAATCATGCATCGGTTGCCCAGAAATAGGGGTTGAAAACTGCATCGCGTGTGTGAGGGAGGATTTGTATGGGAACGCTAACGGAATACCGCAGACCGAACGCGCAGCTCATGAGGGCGTCCGCGGCGAGCGCCTGGCACAACCTGGGCGGCTGGACGCTGAGGGACAACGGGGACATGACGCGGGTGTACGTGCACCGGAACCGGCGGACGGTGGCCAGGCGGGCGGTGATCTACCGGGAATGCGGCGCGTGGCTCTGGCGGGTGGAGGAGTTCGACCTGACGAGCCGGCGCGTGCGGCGGATCTCGAACAGGATTCTCCGCGGAACGTGGCACGTGAGCGCGGCTGCCGCGATTCCCTGGGCGGATCTCGCGGCGCGCACAAGCGACTGATCATCCGCGCGCTGGTCCAGTCCGCCGCGCCCTGGGCGGCCGGAGCCGTTGCGGTCGCGCTCGCGGCCTGGCTGATGTTCACGGCCTGCCAGCAGTTCCCGGCGTTCGGCCAGATGATGGTCAAGGTGGCCGACTACGCCGCCGCGGTACTGAGCATTCTGGTGATCGTTGTCCTCGGACTCTGCAGCATTTTGCGCTTTGAATGATCCT
>DNGD01000121.1 GCA_003486725.1 Rhodospirillaceae bacterium | reverse complement strand
CGCCGCCGCCGCCGCCGCCGCCCACGCCGCCGCCGCCGCCGCCCTCCCAGAGCGATCATCGTTTGCCAGCCACTTCTCGGCCCACGCCAACCACGGCTTTGATTTGCAGTTGACCATCGCGCAACGAAGGGCGATTTCAACGCGCTGCTCGGTTGTGATTTCGACCATCGGGACGGCGCGGACGGTGGCCAGCGCCTTGAACCCGCATTTAAGCTGACCATCGCGCACCGGCTCGCCCTCGCCATCGGCTTCCCACATGATTGGGTTGGCAAAATTGCCATGACTGGGATTCATAAACGCGGCCATCTCGGGCGATTCGTAGGCGTGAATGAATCCATCGGAGCAAAGCTCCGTACCCGTTCCCGTCGCCTCGTGCCGCACTCCCTCGCCCCATTGCGTGTTGTTGAGCGTCTGCCCGTTTTTGTCTGTCAGTTTGTAAACCTTCACTTGCGCGCCTCCCACCATTTGTTAAAATCCTCGACCCGTACCAACCATTTAGCCCCAATCTTCCTTGCCTTCATCTCCCGCCAATGCCCCTCGTTTAACCGTTCGCGGACGTACTTGGGACTGAAATGCAGCTCCCGCGCGATGTCCTCAATGGTCAGGAAATGCGTCCAAATCTCCGCTGTCATTTCCCCTCCTGCGCCGTTGCCATCGCCCACAGGTGCCGCCCGATCAAGCCCTGCACAAACTCCATGGCGCGGATATTCGCCTCGTAGTGACCCGCGCCGCCCGACTTGGACTCCCGGTACTTGGCCTTAAACATGGCCGTCACGCCGGCGGCAACCTGATCCCCCGCGTCAAGGTCATCGGAGGAGCAGCATGTTGTGTCGGGAATGGCGGGAACACATGGCCCGTTCGTCAGCCGGTCCTCGTGGCAGTTGTCGAGGGGGCGGTAGATGCAGTGACTGATATCATTCCCGGCGTACTGCACCTCCCACCCGTCATCGGCCTTTGCGAGCCCGTCGCCCCAAACGTCTCCAGCCCGAACAATCTCGCCCAATTCCAGCCGCCGGTATTTCATCAAGTCGAGGTTCATTTCGGTTCCTTTCGTAAGATGCGCGTTGATTCGCAGACGCGCCCCTGCGTCGTGGATCGGTTAGGCCAAAACCTTCGGCATCGTCAACATGGACCCCAACTTCACGGCTTTACGCGGTTGTCCGCTTCTCCATGCGTTCCACCAGGCAACGCATGTGGCGAAAACCGCCTTGTTCCGATCTCTGCCACGCATGCTCGAAAAGTGTTGCGACTTAAACTGCAACGCCTCCCGTAGCTTTTTACGCGGATCTGCGTTCGTCAACATCTCGCCAGACCCAACCTTGTCCCAAAACTCTACGACAGCGCCAAGCGGAGCGGCGCGATGCGTAGCGATAATGGCGGCGACGCAAGGAACAACGATCAGGTGCGGGTGATTGGCATATCGGTTTACAAAAACGACATCATCGGCGTACTTGTCAACGCAGTCGGCCTTGGCCGTCTTGTTGCACGGAACCGCGTCTGAGCCGCCAAACTGCGGATCAGTTCCAGCGCCCAGCGCGTACAACGCAGACCCGCAACTCTGAAGGACGGCAAGGTGCATATCATGCAACCGATCATCCGTGAACAATCCGCGCCTGCCGTTCATAAACTGGCGCTCTGTCCGTGTTGCGTGAACGTCAAACGTGGCAAACAAACGCCACGCATCCTCCATTGTGTCGCAAAGATAATGGGCGACAACCGCCGGATACGGCTTGCCGTGAATGAGCACGGCCTGACACGTGTGTTGACCGTTCATCAGAAAGGAAACTCCCGTTTCCTTAATCTTTGCAACGGCCACTTCCAGCCTGCGCTGTTCGCCGCTGTCCATGCGGTCGGCAATTCCGCGCCCCTTCAGCGGGTTATACTTGCGCTGGCAAGGGAAGTTGTTAATGGCGAGAAATTCTTCCGCTTCCTTGGGCGTCAAAGACTTGAATACCGGCTGTCTGCTTTCGCTGTACATAAATTACTCCACGATTTTGCGTGTCAACTTCTGAAAACGATCCGCAACGGACTGACACAAATCCCTTGCAGGAACAACGTGCTGCGCGTCAACCTTCAACCCTTCGATGGAATCGGCCATCTCGTTAATTTCTTCGATAATGGCTTTCAGCTTGCGCCAATCCTCAAAGCTCCCGTTCGTCCGAGCGCCCTTTGTGACCTTTTTGACCTCCTTCGTTTCGGTATGTGTTTCAGTTTCCTTGATCTGCTGTTTGGCCTTGTTGACCGACATCTCGCCCCGCATAACCGCGTCGGCAAGGTCGGGGGATTCGTTCGATATAAGACGAGCGTCCGCAACGAGCCTTGGAGAAACGTTCAGCATTTTGGCCGCGTTTTCCACAGAAACAGCGATCTGCAAATTTGCAGACCGCTTAGAAACCATTNNCTCGGCAATCATAGCGGCCTGTCCGGGTTTCAGGTGCCGCCGGTGGATGTTCGCCCCGATGATGAACGCAACAGGGTCGTCGCCGGTGTATTCCTTGAACTCCGGCTTAACCTTGGCGATCCGGCACGCCTCCATGCGGTTGCGCCCGTCAATCAAGGTGTCTCCCTGCACCACAATCGGGATTTGCAAGCCGTTGTCGCGGATGTCGTTTGCCAACTCGTCCAGCTCCGCTTTCGGAAGCATTGGGAACAATTCTGCGACGGGGTGGATTTTCACGCCTTCACCCCGCTCAATCCACGCCGGATAAACTCAGCCACCATTTTTGAGCGGTTGCCGAACTTGCTCCTGACCACCGTGTTGAGGTCTGCCAGTAGCGCCGGACTCAGCGATACGCTCAGCTGCGCCCTTTTGCCTTCTTTGATCCCACCAGTTTGCTTACCCTTGCTCATCTTTTTGGACCGCCTTTCTAATGCCTTTGTTGATTCAACATGTCGGCACTATATGTCACCATTAGTGCCATGTCAATAGGAAAAATCTTTTTTTCATCATTTATATTTATTGCCTCAGTCCGACGGCTGGCTAAGATAGAAATGGAAGGAGTGCGAAATGAGAACGATGAACGAAACACGCGAAGAGTCATACAGGGTGCGGGTAAAGGCCAATGAAAAATGGTCTTTTGACCACGCCTGCGCGGGCCAGAAAACGGAAAAGCTGGACGTGATCAGGATGCTTATGGGGGCATTCGTGGAAGCGGAAAAATATTGCAGGGGGAAAAAAGAGGTAGTCATAAAGTTTCCGTTTGAATTGAAGCTCGTTGCCACGCAAGAAGTAGAACGCGACGGCAACTAAGGCCAAGCAGCGCAAGGCCAAAACCGCTAAACCCGCCCCTTTCTACCAACCGATTTGTAGGTTCCCATGCCCCGCGTCCCCGCCAACCGCATTTACCACTCGCATGGCACGATCAACCCGACGCGCAACGGGACATTCCTTGCATTCCTCTTAGACAAGGCCACCGGCACCCGGCACCGCGCCACCCTGAAAACACTCTCAGCCGCCCGCGCATGGCTAGAGATGACCGCAGACGCCACCGGAGCATCCCGCCGCCCCTTGAGCGCCGTTCAACTTGCCGACGCCACCGCCGCCTATGCCGCGCTCCCGGCAGGCTACACCCTCACAGACGCGGCAAGGGCGCTCAATGCACGGCCAGCCGATGATTCCCCGCCCCTTACCCTCGCAGACGCCAAGGCGCGGTTCCTGGAGGCCCGTAGCGGCATGATCAAGCCCGTCACGCTCAAAGGCTACCGGCTCGCCGTGAGCGCCCTACATGGCATCGTGGACGGGTTGCTCGCGGACGTGGCCCCGCAACACATCGAGGCGCTCTTGGCCGGTTTGCACCCGACCACCCGCAATTCCCGCCTGCGCGACTTGTCAGCGTTTTTCAGGTGGTGCCAATCTCGCGGGTTGGTCAAGGTAGCGGCAACCGATGGAGTGGAGCGCGCGCGGGCCGTGGAGCCGTCCAAGGGGGTGTTGACGCCCTCAGACGCCGAGAAGGTCTTGCGCCAAGCCGAGAAGGACGATCCGCGCCTGGTGCCATACCTCGCCATCGGTATGTTCGCGGGGATTCGGCCAGCGGAGTTGGGGCGTCTGGTGCCGGGGAAGATCGGGCGACATTACATCACTCTCGATGGCGCGATTACCAAGGCGGCGAGTCAGCGCACGGTGAAGATCCAGCCCAACCTCCGCGCATGGCTCCGCGCCTATCCTCACGCCGATCCGGTAGCCCCGTTGTCGGAGCGCAACAGGTTCCGCGCCATCAACAAGCTGGTCACGGCGGCGGGCATCGTGTGGCCCCCGGATTGCATGAGACACTCGTGGATGTCCTATTACTACGAGTTGACCGCAGACGCGGCATTGGTATCAGCGGAAGGCGGGCACAGCGGGGGAACGGGCGTGTTCTTTCGGCACTACAGGGCGCTGGTCAAGCCGGGGGATGGGAAGCGGTGGTTTGCGATTAGGCCGGGGAAAGCCTGAGACAGCGTGATATCGCCTTGATATCAGCATGATATCAGCATGATGTCATGCGGAAAAAACAGGCAAAACCCCAATAAAAGCGGGGTTTTGCCTTTCTGTCACGCCGTGTCACGTGACATACCGTGACGTCACGCCCTGTCACGCCCATGTCACACGGTGTCACGTGACGTCACAACACCGCTTTTCACGGAAAATCAGCCGAAAAGGTTTAAAAAGTAACAACTCGTATTTGTGAAAAGCCCTTATATATAGCGTTGTATATGAAAAACATGATTGACACCCTCGAAAAATGTGCGATTATGAAGGTACGCGCGCAAATTCAACCTCTGTATCCTCCCTTCCGGTGACCTGGTTTTTCCAATCCGTTGATTTAAGGCGTACGTGTGCGTCACGCTAGTGACGGTCCCCCCTTAGGGGGCGGAGGGGGTATCTGTCTGTACCTCTGCGCCTGTACGTGACAGGAAGGAAGTTTAGGCCGATTGCAAGCCCCCTCCGCCCGAAAAGATTAAAAATTGTGCATCCGTGTTGACAATACGCAAGCGGTGGCGTATACTGTTTTCATGATGAGGAACGGAACAACCAAAAACGAGGA
>DNGD01000005.1:676-9896 GCA_003486725.1 Rhodospirillaceae bacterium | reverse complement strand
ATTTCAAAAAACCCAGCTTTTGAGCCAAAAAATATGGTAAAAAAGTACGTGACAAATTGGTTAAGAATCGGCATATTCATCTTTATTAACCATACCCACTGCCGCCGTATGGCTTGATACGATGGCTCCTGACAACAGTTAACAAAAGGCATGAGGATCTCCAATGTCAAACCAAAAGAACCCCTTCTTAGACGCTGATTTCTCTAAGTTTATGGATATGTCCAAGTTCATGGACGCATCCAAAATGATGGATATGTCAAAGTTCATGGATATGTCGAAGATGATGGACATGTCCAAATTCCCTGACATGACAAAAATGATGGGCGAATACAAAATGCCCAACGTCGATGTCGAGTCGATGATGGCCAGCCAGCGCAAAGGCTTGGAAGCCATCGCCAGCAACAATCAAAAAGCTTTTGAAAACATGCAAGCCTACATGCGCCGTCAGGCTGATCTGGCTCGCCAGAGCTTTGACGCAACCAGCAACCTGGTTCAGGCTGTTATGCAGGCCCCTACGGCTGAAGAAAAGGTCGCAAAGCAAGTTGAAGCCACGAAGTCAACGATCGAAGGTTGTGTTTCCAGCCTTAAGGAGCTGTCCGAGCTTCTGTCGCAAAACCAGATGCAGACAATGCAAACGGTCAGCAACGCCGTATGCGAAAGCATGGACGGCATCCAAGGCATGATGAAGAAATAAGCTCTGCCTTCAGTTGTCAGTGGTTAAAGATCAAGCAAAGTGCGGCGCTTCGGCGCCGCACTTTTTTGCATTAATGTATTCATACAATGATTATCCCGCATTTTTTTCGATGCACCAAAGGGATTTCTCCATACCTCGAACAGCCAGACGAGAAAAACAGAGACGACATCCATTAACTAATAACAAAAAACCCGCCAGTTTATGGCGGGTTTTTTATAAGCGATGAAGTGAAAAGCTTAAGCGGCTTTTTCTTCTTTCTTGGGAGCAAGGATCGTAACCTTGCCGCCTGCCTTTTCAACAGCAGCAACAGCCGAAGCCGTTGCGCCGGCAACAATGAGTTCGACCTTGGCGGTGATAGCACCCTTGCCAAGCAAACGGACGCCGTCCTTGGACTTCGACACGATGCCGGTTTCCAAAAGCATGTCTTCGGTGATCGGCGCCTTGTTGCTGATACGGCCATCATCGATGGCGTCCTGCAAACGGCCTGTGTTCAGCTCGGCATAATCCTTGGGGAACATCGACTTGAAGCCGCGCTTAGGCAGACGACGATGCAATGGCATCTGGCCGCCTTCAAAACCGCGAATGGAAACGCCCGAACGAGCCTTTTGACCTTTGACGCCACGGCCGCAGGTCTTGCCTTTGCCGGAACCGATACCGCGTCCAACGGACATCGGCTTCTTGCGAGCGCCTGGATTATCGCGCAAATCGTTGAGTTTCATGGTCATAGTCCTTTTTCCTTACAATTCTGTCTATTGCCTTAGGCCGTCTCGCCTTCGATGTGAACAAGATGACGCACCTTGCGCACCATACCGCGAACGGAGGGCGTATCTTCAAGCGTACGGCTGTCACGTGGCTTGCGCAGGCCTAGACCGGCGAGCGTTTCGCGCATACCAGGCTTCACGCAGGTGGTGCTGCCATGCATCACAACAACGATCGTCTTACCCTTGGCAGGAGCTGCCGCTTTCTTCGCGACTGGCTTCTTGGCTGCAGGGGCGGCTGTCGCCGCTTTCTTTTCCGTCTTGGGTTCCATTGTCATAACCACTTCTTAGAAAGTCAAAATTACGCTTCTTTAGCTTCGCTACCGGACTCGGCCTTACGACCCAGAATGTCGCTGACCTTCTTGCCACGACGCATCGCGACAGAACGGGGGCTGACAACCTGATCCAACGCGTTCAAAGTCGCCTTGATCATGTTATGCGGGTTGGAGGTTCCGACCGACTTGGCCACAACGTCCTGAATGCCCAAAGCTTCGAAAACGGCGCGCATAGGGCCGCCCGCGATGATGCCGGTACCGGCAGGAGCCGTACGGAGAACAACCTTGCCCGCGCCGTAAACGCCACGAACATCGTGATGCAATGTGCGGCCTTCACGCAAGGGGATGCGGCGCATCTTGCGCTTGGCGGCTTCAGTCGCCTTGCGGATAGCTTCCGGCACTTCGCGTGCTTTGCCTGTTCCAATACCGACGCGGCCTTTGCCATCGCCAATAACGACCAGTGCAGCCATCGCAAAACGCTTACCGCCCTTGACAACCTTGGCGACACGATTAATGCCAACAAGCTTTTCAATCAGATCGCCATTTTCGCGATCGTCGCGGTTTTCGCCACCTTCAGATTTTTTCGGCTTCGCCATGTTATTTCCTAACTCCCTATCGAAAGCACATTATTTTAGAAGTCGAGTCCTGCTTCACGAGCAGCCTCGGCCAATTCCTTGACACGACCATGATAAACGTAACCACCACGGTCAAACACAACCTGCGTCACGCCGGCCTTTTTGGCGCGTTCGGCAACCAGTTTGCCAACAGCAACGGCGGCTTTTTTATCAGCGCCGGTCTTCAGGCTCTTGCGCAGATCTGCGTCGAGGCTAGAAGCGGCAGCGACGGTCAGTCCCTTGCTGTCGTCAATGACCTGCGCATAGATGTTTTCACCTGTGCGATGGACAGACAGACGGGGACGTCCATCCGACTTTTTCTTCAACTGGTAGCGTGTACGAACTTTGCGACGTTCGTGCAGTTCTTTTGCGTTCATCATTCTCGTTACTCCCACTTGGCTCCGCTCACAAACGAGCGAGCCTTAAATCTTATTTCTTCTTGCCTTCCTTACGGCGGACGCGCTCACCGGCATATTTGATGCCTTTGCCCTTGTAAGGCTCTGGCTTCTTCATGCTGCGGATTTCGGCGGCGACCTGACCGACCTTTTGACGATCAAAACCAGTGATCGACAAAACGGTTGGCTTTTCAGCCTTGATCTCGATGCCTTCCGGCGATGGATAGCGCACTTCGTGGCTGAAACCAAGCTGCATGACAAGATCCTTGCCCTGCATCGCGGCGCGGAAACCGACACCTTCGATTTCAAGCACTTGTTTGAAGCCTTCGCTCACACCCTTGACCATGTTGGCCAGATTGTTACGAACTGTGCCCCACATCATGCGTGCCTTTGTCGACTGATCAACAGGCGTCACGACAAGCTGGTTGTCAGCAAGCTTCACTTCGACATCAGAAGTAATAGCCAAGCTCAGCGTGCCCAACTTGCCTTTTACCTGAACTGCACCGGCTTTCACCTCTGCGGTGACGCCCTGTGGCAAGGACACTGGATGTTTACCTACGCGCGACATGATAGAACCTCAACTTCCTGATTAGAATACGCGGCATAGAATTTCGCCGCCAACATTTTGGCTGCGCGCTTCGTTATCCGAAAGAACGCCCTGCGGCGTTGACAGGATCGAAATGCCCAGACCGTTGAACACACGTCCGAAATCCTTGATCCCGGCATAAACGCGGCGCCCGGGCTTCGACACACGGTCGATTTTCCGGATACAGCCAATGCCGTCATGGTATTTCAGCTCAATCTCAAGAACCGGATGGCTCTTACCCTTTTGCGTTTCGGAAAAGCCGCGGATATAACCTTCACGCTGCAAAACTTCCAAAACACGCTTGCGGAAAGTCGACGACGGGCAATCAATCACTGGCATCTTAGCCATCTGACCGTTGCGAATGCGTGTCAACATATCACCTAATGGATCGGTTAGCGACATACCCCAAATCCTCCTTACCAGCTCGACTTGATGACGCCAGGGATCTGACCTGCAGAGGCCAGTTCGCGAAGCGCAATACGCGAAAGTTTAAACTTGCGATAGAAACCGCGGGGACGACCGGTGAGTTCGCAACGATTGCGAATACGGACCTTAGCCGAATTACGTGGCATCTTCGCCAACTTCATCACGGCTTCAAAGCGGTCTTCCATGGACGTATCCTTGTCCATAATGGTCGCCTTGAGCGTCGTGCGCGTCGTAGCCTTTTGCTTTGTCAAGCGGCGGCGACGGTTGTTCTTTTCAATCATAGACTTCTTGGCCATTGATCTTCCCTTCCCTTAACTCTGGAACGGCATGTTAAACCCACGCAACAGCGCGAGCGCTTCATCGTCCGTTTCGGCCGTCGTACAAATCACGATGTCCATCCCGCGAATTTCGTCGACTTTGTCGAAATCGATTTCAGGAAAAACGATCTGTTCTTTCAGGCCCATGGCATAGTTGCCGCTGCCGTCAAAGCTCTTGGCCGAGATCCCGCGAAAATCGCGGATGCGCGGCATAGCCACGTTGACCAAACGATCCATAAACTCGTACATCTTTTCACGGCGCAAGGTGACCTTGCAACCGATGCCCAGACCGCCGCGCAGCTTAAAGCTGGCGATCGCCTTGCGAGACTTGGTAATGACGGGGCGTTGGCCCGCGATCATCGCCAACTGGTCGGCTGCGTTCTTGGTTTTTTTGCTGTCATTGACCGCTTCACCAACGCCCATGTTGATAACGATCTTCTCAAGGCGCGGGGCTTGAAGACGATTGGTGTACCCAAACTTCTTCATCAGCTCCGGCAAGACAACTTCGCTGTAATGGCGTTGCAAACGCGGTGTATATTTATCTTTGGCTATGGCCGTCATGGCTTTTCTCTTTCCTTACTCGATCACTTCGCCGGAACGCTTGGCATAACGCACTTTCGCGCCATCCTTGGTCGTCTTGATGCCAACGCGCGTGGCCTTACTATCCTTAGGATCGATCAACGCGACGTTAGACGCATGGATCGGCGCTTCAATCTGCTTGCGGCCGCCCTGAGGGTCGGTCTGCGAAGGCTTCGTGTGACGCGTCACACGATTGATGCCGACAACGAGCACGCGGTTATCCTTGGGGAACACGGCTTTGACCATACCGGTCTTGCCCTTGTCCTTGCCCGTGAGCACGACCACGTTGTCGTTCTTTTTAATCTTCATCTTAACGGACATTACAACACCTCTTCCGCGAGCGAGATAATCTTCATAAAGCCCAGGTTACGCAATTCGCGCGTCACGGGCCCAAAGATACGGGTGCCGATTGGCTCCTTATCCTTGTTAATCAAAACGGCGGCATTGCGATCAAAACGAATGACGCTACCATCATCGCGCTTCAGCGCATATTTCTGGCGAACGATCACGGCTTTGTGAATGTCACCCTTCTTGACGCGACCACGGGGGATCGCATCGCGAATTGACACAACAATGATATCACCGATACCAGCCGTCATGCGGTGCGAACCACCAAGAACCTTCACACAGAGCACCTGTTTGGCACCACTGTTGTCGGCTACATCCATTACGGATTCCATTTGAATCATGGCTTAATCCACTTTCAACAAAAGTTACTTGCTCTTGACGCTTTGAGCCGTCTCTTCAACGACTGTCCAGCTTTTACGCTTACTGATCGGACGGCATTCGATGATCGAAACGACATCGCCTTCCTTGCAGCTGTTCTTTTCATCATGCGCAGCGTACTTTTTCGACGTGCGAATGTATTTCTTGTAAATCGGGTGCATTACGCGACGTTCAACGAGCACGGTGATAGTTTTATCACCCTTGTCACTGACGACGGTTCCTTGCAATACGCGACGTGGCATCTTCAGTCCCTCACTCTTTCTTACGCGGCCGAGCCGGCTTTGCGTTGACGTTCGCCGATCACGGTCATGACCTTGGCAATTTCTTTACGAACCGCAGTCACGCGTGCCGTATTGGCAAGCTGACCCGTCGCTTTTTGAAAGCGCAGATTGAATTGCTCTTTGCGCAATTCGATCAAACGATCTTCAAGCTCTTTATCTGTCTTCATGCGCACATCGGCGGCTTTGTTTTCTGTCTTTGCCATCATCAGGCTCCCTTATTCTTTCTTACGCCGCTTCGCGCATAACAAACTTAACCTTGATCGGTAGCTTGGCTGCAGCCAGCGAGAACGCTTCCTTCGCCACAGCTTCCGTTACGCCATCAAGCTCGAACATGATGCGGCCTGGATGGACGCGGCATGCCCAATATTCTGGCGTACCCTTACCGGAACCCATGCGGACTTCGGCAGGCTTTTGCGAGACAGGCACATCGGGGAACACAAGGATCCACAAACGTCCCTGACGCTTGATAGCACGGCTGATCGCACGACGAGCAGCTTCAATTTGACGCGCCGTAATACGTTCGGGCTCTAAAGCCTTCAGGCCAAACGCGCCAAAGTTCAAGCGGAACCCGCCCTTGGCGTTGCCGTGAATGCGACCCTTGTGAGCCTTACGGTACTTTGTACGTTTCGGTGACAACATGTTAACCTACCTTCAATCTTTTTCTTCTTACGAGCGAACCGGCGCATTTTCGAGAGCGCGTTTTTCAACGGCCATCGGATCATGATCCAAAATTTCACCTTTAAAGATCCAAACCTTTACGCCGCAAGCTCCCATTGTGGTGTGAGCCGTTGCAACGCCGTAATCCAGATCGGCGCGCAATGTGTGCAACGGCACGCGACCTTCGCGATACCATTCCATACGTGCGATTTCAGCGCCGCCCAAACGACCGGAGCAATTGATACGAATGCCGAGCGCGCCCAAACGAAGAGCCGATTGCACGGCGCGCTTCATGGCGCGACGGAAAGCAACGCGGCGTTCCAGCTGTCCAGCGATATTATCGGCAACCAGCTTGGCATCAATTTCAGGCTTGCGGATTTCAACGATGTTCAGCGCGACTTCAGCTGAGGTCATCTTGGCAATCTCGCCGCGAAGCTTTTCAATGTCAGCGCCCTTCTTACCGATCACAACGCCCGGACGAGCCGAGTGGATCGTAACACGGCACTTGCCGCTGGGACGTTCAATCGTGATCTGCGCAACGCTGGCCTGAGGGCCAAGCTTCTTCATCAAGAACGCGCGAATCTTCAAATCTTCGTGAAGCTTATCGGCGTAATCCTTGTCCGCGAACCAACGGCTGGTCCATGTGCGGTTGACGCCGAGGCGCATACCAATTGGATTGACTTTCTGACCCATGACTTAAGCCCCCGTGGCAGCTTTCGCCGCCTTCTTGGTTGTTGCTTTCTTTACGACCGTTTCTTTAACGGCCTCTTTTTTCGACAAGCCCTTCATGCGGCGCGCTTCTTTCTTCGCGTCCACTTCGCCTTCCTTACGTTCACGAACGATGATCGTGAGGTTGCTGAAGGGCTTTTCAATGCCGGCGCTCTTACCGCGGCCACGGGCATGGAAACGCTTCATCACAAAGGCGCGACCACAAAACGCTTCGGAAACGACCAAGCGGTCAACATCCAGCGAGTGGTTGTTTTCGGCATTGGCGATCGCCGCTTGCAAAACTTTCTTGACGTCTTGCGCGATGCGGCGCTTTTCGAACGTCAGCTGGGTGAGTGCCGTCGCAGCGCTAACGCCGCGAATGCTGGCCGCAACCAGATTCAGTTTGCGAGCGCTCGTGCGGATCGCGCTGGCCTTGGCCATCGCTTTATCATCCGTCAAGCGTCTTTCGTTTTTGGGCTTGCTCATATTCTTACGTTCCCCTTACTTCTTATCTGACTTCTTGTCGCCGGCTGTATGGCCTTTGAACGTGCGCGTCGGCGCAAACTCGCCAAACTTGTGACCGATCATGTTTTCCGTCACCGACACAGGCAAGAACTTGTTGCCGTTGTAAACACCGAACGTCAAACCGACAAACTGCGGCAAGATCGTCGTGCGGCGCGACCATGTCTTGATGATGTCGTTACGGCCTGAAGCGCGAGCCTTTTCGGCCTTCCCCAGCATATAACCGTCAACGAACGGGCCTTTCCAAACTGAACGTGTCACGTTGTGCTCTCCTTATTTCTTCTGCGCATCGCGGCGATTATTCGCGCGACGAACAATGAGATTATCTGTGCGCTTGTTGTTGCGCGTCTTGGTACCCTTGGCGCCCTTACCCCAAGGCGAAACCGGATGACGGCCACCTGAAGTACGACCTTCACCACCACCATGAGGGTGATCGCAAGGGTTCATGACAACACCGCGAACGGTCGGGCGAACGCCCAGCCAACGCTTGCGGCCTGCCTTGCCAAGCTTCACGTTGCCGTGATCGGCATTGGATACGGAACCGATTGTCGCCATGCAATCCTGCGGCACCATGCGAATTTCGCCAGAGCTGAGCTTGATCAGTGTGTGACCAGCATCGCGGCTAACGATTTGAACATAGGTACCAGCCGAGCGAGCAATCTGACCGCCCTTACCGGGACGCATTTCAACGTTGTGAACGATCGTGCCGACGGGGATGTTCTTGATGCGCATCGCGTTGCCGGGCTTCACGTCAACCTTGTCACCCGAGATAACCTTATCGCCGATAGCAAGGCGTTGGGGCGCGAGGATGTAGGACTGTGTGCCGTCTTCGTACGTGATGAGCGCGATAAAGGCCGTACGATTAGGATCGTACTCCATACGCTCAACCGTTGCGGCCTTGTCAAACATGTTACGTTTGAAATCGACCATACGATAACGACGGGCATGACCACCACCGATGTGGCGTGTCGTGATACGACCCTTATTGTTGCGACCACCGGACTTGTTCAATCCTTCGGTCAGCGTCTTAACGGGCTTACCCTTCCACAGATCGGCGCGGCTTGTTTGAACAACCTGCCTTAAACCTGGTGTTACGGGGCTATATTTTTTCAGTGCCATGTTCTTACCCTCAACCCTTACAGACCGGTTGTGATGTCAATTTTGTTGCCTTCGGCCAATGTCACGATGGCAAATTTCACATCGCTACGTTGACCGGGACGACCTTTGAAACGCTTGGTTTTACCCTTGCGATTATGCGTGTTGACCGCTTCGACCTTCACGTTAAACAGCTTCTCGACCGCAGACTTGATAACAGGCTTCGTCGCCGTACCAGCAACGCGGAACGTCACTTGATTGAACGCAGAGCCGTTCGTCGCTTTTTCAGTGATCACGGGCGACAGAATGACCTGATAATCCTTTGGCAAAATCTTTTGCACAGTCTTTGTCTTGCTCATTTCAGCCTCTCTTGCAGCTGTTCGACCGCGTTCTTGGTCATGACCAAGGTGTCACAGCGAAGAATGTCGTACACGTTAGCGCCCTGCTCTGGCAGAACATCCACATGCGGGATGTTGCGCGCGGCAAGAACGAAGTTTTCATCAAGGTTCGACCCGTCGATGAACAGAACATGAGCCAAGCCCATCTTGTTCAACTTGGTGGCCAAAGCCTTTGTCTTCACGGCGGCC
>DNGD01000005.1:0-634 GCA_003486725.1 Rhodospirillaceae bacterium | reverse complement strand
TCGCGAACGACGGGCCCGAAGATCACCGCACCCTTGCGGAACTGCGGCGAACGCAAGCTGCCTTGACGTGCGCGGCCTGTGCCTTTTTGTGCCCAAGGTTTCTTGCCCGTACCGTTGACGGCCCAGATTTCCTTCGTGGCATGATTGCCCGAGCGGCGCTTGGCGAGCTGCCAATTCACCATGCGGGTCAAGATGTCACGGCGAGGCTCTACGCCATAGACGGAGTCGAGAATCTCGATCGATCCGACTTCCTTGTTATCTAAATTTTTGACTGTCGCTTTCATCGCACATTCACCATTTCTTAAGCGGCTTGACCGGCAGATGCCGTCTTGGCCTTCACACCCGCAGGCATCGGCGCTTCTTTCGGAAGAACCTTTTTCACTGCGTCGCGAATTTGAACAATCGCGCCTTCAGCACCCGGAACGGCACCGACGACGAAAATCAGGTTTTGCTCTGCGTCGACCAAAGCGACGCGCAGATTTTGNNTGGCCAGGCATCGCCTTGTTCTTGAACACGCGACCGGGATCTTGACGTTGACCTGTTGAACCACCGCTACGATGCGAAGCGGACACACCGTGGGTAGCGCGCAAGCCACCGTAGTTGTGACGTTTCATGACACCGGCGAAGCCCTTAC
>DNGD01000225.1 GCA_003486725.1 Rhodospirillaceae bacterium | reverse complement strand
TGCGCGTCGCGTCGATGATCGCCACGTTCGCGGTCGAATGCCCGCCCAGCCATAAGGCTGGGTGAACCGAAACGGAAACCAGCGCCGACGACACCATGCACACAAGGCCATAGGTCCGCATGCCTGCCGCGCGGCCATGGTACGAGCGTTCATACCCGAAAAGAAAACCAAGGATCAGCGCGATCATCATATCGGTGATCACGATCAGATCCGGCGTTGAATGCAAAGTGACCCACAGTTCGCGCGAGGCGGCGGTCAATGGCTCGATCATGTCTTCATCCTTTTAAAAAACAACTTATAGGTTCATCGCCGCTTTCGTGCCCTCGGACAGGAATGCTTGCTCTTCCGGCGTTCCTTCGCGCCCCAGCACGGCATTGCGATGCGGAAATCGTCCGAAGCGCTGAATGACCTGACACCTCTGTTCGGCGGCATCGACCCAAGCCGGATCTTTTGTCCGTTCCCTCATGTAATAGGCGGACAGACGCTGATCGCCCAAGGTTTCCGAATGCACAAAAGGCATGTAGAAAAACAGCTTGAAATCTCTGTCGATGCGATCGTCGTAATGACGGATGATCGCCTGCCTTGCCAACTCCAACGCCATGTCGTCGGTGGCGTAAGCTCGCGCATTTCCACGGAACATCAGGCGCGGGAAGGTATCGAGAAGCAACAACAGCGACAAGGTTCCCTCTGGGGTATCCTCCCAATCGCGCAATTCATCCAGTGTGGCGCGTTCATGCGCCGCCATAAAGCGGGTGCGCACGGCCTCATCCAGCGCGGGATCGGGTTTGAACCAACGATCCGCGCCGACTTCGGTAAACCAGAAATTAAGAATTTCTTCGGGGTCTGTCAGCATAGCCACCCACTGTACAGAGGGAAGATTACTGAATTGTTACCAGCCCGCTCCCCCGCCGTAAAGCCTACCGCGTGGCCCATGTCCGGATGTTCCCGATATCGACATGGACATGGTTGCTGGACGGGTAGAAGGAAACACCGCCACGCTGCATGGTCTTGGCAATCTCGGCGATCGCCTTGCCATTCACGTTTTTAATCCGGAAATCGACCGCCAGCCCGTATTTGTGCAGGCTTTCCTTGGCCGCCTGCTTGCCAGCGGCACGCAATTGCTCGTTCGTTCCGTTGGCGCGGTAGCCCGAAAGAATCTCAAACACCACCGTGGGAGGCAGCCCCAGACGGGTGCGGATATCAACCATGCAATCGATCAGCTCCGGATCGATCTTGCCCGTCACATTGGCGTTCCGGTCGCGAAAGAGGCGATCCACCGCCTGCATCGCCTTGGCGTCATAGCGACCCTTTTCATAGTAGGTGAGGGAGACCTTCTCGCCGCTGTGAGGATGCAAAAGAACGACAAACCGCTCGGCCACTTTGTCGGGGCGCGTCTTCTCCCCCCCATATTGCTTGACCAGCTTACCGGCCATGCCGGAGGAACGCTCGCCGCCTGAGCAACCACCCAGCACCCCGAGCACCATCAAGACCAGCACAAACCGCTTCACGCTGCCCCCCCGTCACCACGCCAAGAGGGGTGGATTTGATAGCCCCCTTGTTGCGTTTGGAAAATATCTTCGCCTTCAAAGGCGGGCGGCATCAGTTTTCGTCTCAACCGGTAGATATGTGTTTCAAGCGTATGGGTATCCAGATTGGCCTCATATCCCCACAAGGCGGCCAACAGCTCGTCACGCGAAATAGGTGCACGTGCCTGCCACAGATAATCCAGAAGCGCGGTTTCCTTATCCGTCAATTTGACGATCTCGCCGTTTTCAAAATGGGCAACCTGCCGCAAGCGTGGCGCGAATATCCAGTCCCCCACGCGCATCGCCACATCGGGCGATTGCTGCAATTGCCTTTGATAAAACTGCACCCGTCCCAGAAAATATCCCAACCGCAAAGGCCGGACGAAATGTTCCGTCACGCCCCATTTTTCAACGACGGCGGGCATGTCCCCCAGCGCCAGAAGCAGCGGCTCTGGCCGCATAGTGGACAGGCGCGAAACCAGAAAATCGGCCATTTCGTCCGTGGCGGGGGCCGTCTTTGAATCCCAGAAAAGGATTGGCGGCAACCGCTCGCCCCACGCGCCCAACGCATCGTCAAGCGCCCCGAAAATGGCGTGGTGGATATCCATACCGCCGGGCTTGAGCTGCTCGCTGATCGCATGGCTGAGCGGGGCATCCGCTGTGATAAGTCCAACAAAAAACATGGGGGTTATTATACCAAATGAGAGAAAGAATGCGCAGGATTTTTTCTAACGTTGCGGCTTTGCCTCCGCAGGCGGCGCCATGGTGGCCATCTGTTTCCAGTCCAGACTCCCGACATGATAGGCGATAATCCATCCGTCAGGAGTCGTCAGATAAGTCGCAGGCAAGCCCGCCGGCTGCAGATAGTTCAAAAGCGTCGCGCGCTTGTCGATATAGGAGCTGATCGTCGCAATATCGTGCCGGCGTGAAAAAGCCGGAACCGTGAAATTGCCGCTGGAGTCTTGGGCAACAAACAGGACGGTAAACCCCTGTTGCGCAAGCCCTTCATGAATCTTGTCCAGCTGTCTCATCTCGGGAATGCATGCCGCACAGGAAGGCGCCCATAAATGGAGTAGGTAATAACGGTCTTGACCGCTTTTTTTCATCACGGATTCAAGCGAAGTTTCGGGCTGATCCGGCAGATGCAACAAGGCAGGCGGCAATTTTACAGGCTTTGCCAACGGGATCAGGTTTTGCGCCGCCACAGAACCGGCCCCCGCCAAAGCCACAAAGACAAGGAGAATAAGAGGCCCGACTGAAAGGAGTCTTGCGAAAGGGGGCACAATCATCATAAAGTCTGTTACTTAAAGTGAAGATGAACGGGATTTTACGCCATCATGTCTTACCAAATCCTTCACACGGCCACGAGGCGCCTCCCATCGTTTCCCTTAATCGGGTTTTCGCGATTGATTTTGCTCGCTTTCTGCCTGCTCCTCCCCACGGCTTGCGGGAAAAGACCAGCCAAAGTTGATGCCCCGCCGTCGGCCAGTGATATGTCCTATCCACGCACCTATCCCGATATCAAAACGGATCCTCGCCCATGACCAAATCAGTCTACGCTTATCGCAACCGCGTTTTATCCGCCGAGGCCATTCCGCTTTCAGAAATCGCGGAGGAAATCGATACACCCTTCTACTGCATCAGCGCCAAACAGCTTCAGCGCAACTACCGCGCTTTCGCCACGCCGTTTCAATCCTTGAACGCGACGATCCATTATGCGGTCAAGGCGAACGCCAATCTGGCTGTCATCCGCATTCTGGCCGATTGCGGCGCGGGCGCGGATATCACCTCGTCCGGCGAATTGGAGCGCGCTTTGGCCGGCGGCGTACCGCCGGAAAAAATCGTTTTTTCGGGCGTCGGGAAAACGCGCGACGACATTGCCGCCGCGTTACTAGCGGGCGTCCTGCAAATCAACGCCGAGTCTGTTTCAGAAATCCGCCTGATCGAACAAGTCGCCACAGTGCTCGGAAAGAAAGCGCCCGTCTCGCTGCGCATCAACCCCAACGTGGACGCTAAAACGCACGCCAAAACATCCACGGGCCACAAAGGCGTCAAGTTCGGCATCAATCTGGATCAACTCAGCGAAGCGCTCGGCGTTTTGATGGCGTGCGAGCATTGCTCCTTCAAAGGACTGACGATCCATGTCGGGTCGATGATGGATAATTATGAGCCGTTCCGTCTGGCCTATCAACGGTTGGCCGAGGTTGTTCGGCTTCTTCGCTCGCAGGGCATTGAAGTCGAGCGCCTTGATCTGGGCGGCGGCGTGAGCATCGCCTATGACGGCCAGACCCTTGCGCCCTTCTCCGATTATGCGGCCATCGTGCAAGAGATTTTCGGCGATCTGGGCTGCGCCCTGTCGCTGGAGCCGGGACGCAAGCTTGTGGGCGATGCCGCCGTGCTAGTCACGCGTGTCGTTCACGTCAAGCACACGGACGACAAACGCTTTTTGATCGTCGATGCCGGCATGAACGACCTTGTGCGGCCCGCCATGTATGGTGCGCGGCACGAGATTATCAGCGTGCGCGAAAATCTTGACGGCGAGAACAGCGCCGCGTCAGTCGTTGGCCCTGTCTGTGAAACCAGCGATTCCTTTGGCGACAACTTCATGTTGCCGAACAGTTTGCAATCCGGAGATCTTCTGGCCGTCATGCAAGCAGGAGCCTATGGCAGCGCGATGGCGTCCACTTATAACGGGCGCGCCTTAATTCCTGAAATTCTGGTATCCGGTGCACAGCATGCGGTCATTCGCCGTCGCATTGCCGTGGCCGAGCAAATGGGGTGGGAATCCATCCCGGATTGGATGGTGATTAGCCGTGCCGCGTAAAGAACGCAAAAAACTCCGGAAGTTTGTGACCGCCCGTCAAACACGGCTGCGCCGCATGTATGACACGCTCTCCGCGCGCCAGAACTGGCGTCGTATGCTTTTGCATGCGGTTCGTTTGCCGCTATTGACCGCCGCCGTTTACACGCTGCTTTGGCAGCTGGGCACTTTTTCTTTCTTGACGCCCGTGATGCACGTTCTGGCGCTGGTTATTCTCTTTTTATGGATTATTCAGGCCATACGCGGTGAAGTCGGGTTCTGGTCGCATCGCGCGCATTTGCGCTTTTTCCTTCCGCTTGTGACCCTTGTCATTGCCGGTTCTTGCTGGGGGGGCGTCTCTTCGGATGCCGCCAAAGCGTGGGTCACACCGCCGCCTTACGCCAACCTGCCCGCCGAGCAATTGAACGCCAAGCGGGAAAACGCGCCTGTTTTGATGGGCAGCTTGGTGCAGGTCAGCTGGCTGGGACAGCCACAGACGATGACCCTTCATTTCGCCGGCAAGCAAGAAAAGCTGGACGCCACAGAGAACAGCGAGGCGACGCTTTCCCTGACGGCGCCACGCGTGGCCGGAACACAGAAAGCAACGCTGATGCTACGGCGCGGATGGCTCCGGCTGGCTTTGTGGACGTTCGACATCCTACCTGATGCCGCACCGCAGATTACCATCACCGAAGATCCGGAAGTGACGGCACGCGGCACCATCCGTTTCGCATTTGAGGTCTCCGACGATTACGGAGTCGAAGCCGTGATGGCGCGCATCACGCCCACCGCCCCCCAATCATCGGACGTCAGGGTCGAGCCCATCGAAGTTCCACTGGCCAAACCAGCCCTCAAACAAATGAAAACGGCCGCCTATGCGGATCTGACGCATCTGCCTTGGGCGGGCATTCCCGTCTCGATCCAGCTGGTCGCGACCGATGGCGCGAACAACAAGGCTTGGAGCGCGCCGCGCATCCTCACCCTTCCCAGCCGCGCCTTTCGCAATCCTTTCGCTCGCGCGTTGATTGAGGAACGAGCAAAACTGCTGTCACGCCCCGATGCCGCCATGCGCGACGAGGCGGCCAACGTGATGGCTGGCATCGCCCGTCAACAAGGCCTTTATAACGGCGACAAGGTTGTGATGATGACGCTGCGCGCGGGTGCGGCGCGTCTGGTTTTAAACCGCCAGCCCGAAACGGTAGACTCCGTTGCGGACATGCTGTGGCAAACGGCTGTCCGTCTTGAAGAAGGCGTGATGGGTCTGGC
>DNGD01000063.1 GCA_003486725.1 Rhodospirillaceae bacterium | reverse complement strand
TATTATGACTCGTTTCGACAAAGATCATACCCCGACTTACCGCGCTCTGACGCCAAAAAACGGACAGAACGTGGCCGTCGCCATTACGGCAAACGAATCACGCGCGAATGCGCCCGCAGAAATCACCGCCGCAGGACGCGGCGTGTTGGCCGATCAAATCGTTGAAATCGCTTTGGCAAACGGCGTCAAGGTGCGAGAGGATTGCGCCCTTGCGGAATTGCTGGCACAACTTGATCTTGATACTCCCATTCCGTCCGAAGCCATCGTTCTGGTGGCAGAAATCCTTGCCAAGGTGTATGAATCCAACGAAGCGGCCTCGTCCTTCCAGACTCACCTCGATTCGAAAGGCGTATGATGTCTACTTCTTCCCTACCGCAAACGCTCGCCGAACTGAATGCCCTTTGCCATTACTTTATCGATGCCGAAAACAGGATCCGGCAGGGCGAGAAAATCGACATGACGGGCATGGATACGCGCGTCAACGAGATTTGCCACACCATTCAAGACGCGATGCCCGATCAGCAACAGCAATATTTGCCGGAGTTGACGGCGCTTTTAGGGTTGTTGTCCTCCTGCGAGGCCGCCATACGTAGCGTAAAAGCCTCCACCCACGACAACGAAGAGCAAGGTCACCATCATGCAGGCGGCTGATCCCGATAGTGTTTCCTGGCTCCGTTTCGTCTTTGCCTCTGTCACCGTCATCGGTTTGATGGCGCTGCTCGGCTGGGGATTGAAGTATTTTTCTATGCGCGGCTGGCTGACTCCTCGCGGCAGCGCCCCCCAGCGATTAAAAATCAAAGCCACCCTGCCGGTCGATACGCGGCGGCGCTTGATGATCGCGCAATGCGACGACACCGAATACCATTTGCTGCTTGGCGTGAACGGCGACCTCGTCCTCTCCAGCCGCCCTGCCCTGCCCACCCCGACAACCGAAAAACCGCCAGTGCCATGATCAAACGTTTTTTCCCGCTTTTTGCCCTTATGGCACTCGCTTTGTTCTTCCCCGCCGAGGCGATGGCGCAAAGCCTCAACCTTGATTTGGGTCAAGGCCCCACGACCTCTGCACGGTTGATCCAGTTTACGGTGCTGATGACGGTTTTGACGCTCGCGCCGTCGATCCTGATTATGATCACCTGTTTCACGCGCATCGTCGTGGTGTTGTCCTTCTTGCGAACCGCCATCGGTGCCCAGCAAACACCGCCGAACATTGTGTTAATCAGCTTGGCGCTGTTCCTGACCTTTTTCGTGATGCAACCTGTGTTCCAGCAATCATGGGATCAAGGCCTAAAACCCCTTATGAACAATGAGATCGACGAAGAAACGTCGTTCACTCGCAGTATCGAGCCTTTTTCCGAGTTTATGCTCAAACACACGCGCGAGAGGGATTTGATCCTGTTCATGGACATGGCCAAGATCGAAAAGCCCGCGCCGCCCAAGGACGGTCAAAAAGCAGAAAAGATGAATGCGCCCCTCCGTGCGCTGATCCCCGCCTTTATGATTTCCGAGCTTCGCCGTGCGTTCGAGATCGGCTTCCTTGTCTTTTTACCGTTTCTTATCATCGATATGGTGATTGCATCGCTTTTGATGTCCATGGGTATGATGATGCTGCCGCCGACCGTTATCTCTCTACCGTTCAAGATTATTTTCTTCGTCCTCGTTGATGGCTGGTATTTGATTTCCGGGTCACTGGTGCAAAGCTATGGCGGCGGGTAATAACCGCATTCCAGTAATTAAATTGTAACACTTTTTTCATACACTCTGCTGCCCGCCTTCTCTTGCAAGTGAGTTGATCCATGCCGGAATACAAATTATGCGATCTGGATTTTGTTGATCTGTATGTGTGCCTCGAAGGCACCGCACAGCCCCATTACCATAAGCAAGTCAGTTCCAGCAGCGATGGCGCCGATATGGAAGTGCCACAGGAATATCTGGAAGCCGTCAGCCAACTGACCAGCTTTCTGCGCACCAAATTCGTCGAAGAGGAAATGGGTCTGACCTTCGAAGGCGTACGCATGCGCGCCGCCAAGGTTCGCACTGCCGGCGGTTTTCTGTGGGCTTCACTCCGTAAAATCAATTCGATTCCTCCAGCCCTTGAGAAACTTGGCTTTATTCCCCAGCTCGTTCCCCATTTGCGCAAGCTTGGGAAACGGACAGGCATGATCCTGCTTTGCGGATCGACCGGACAGGGAAAAACGACAACCTGCTGCTCGTTGCTGGCGGATTATCTGAACACCCTCGGCGGAGTCGCCTTTACGATTGAAGATCCCGTTGAATATGATCTTGAAGGCCGCCATGGCGAAAACGGCTTTTGCTATCAGACGGAAGTGCGCGAAGACGAAGAATGGGGCAAGATGCTGAAACGCAGTATGCGTTGGCATCCCCGCTATATTCTTGTCGGCGAGCTGCGCACGCCTGAAACGGCCAACCAGCTGCTCCGCGCCGCAACGACGGGGCATTTAACGATGACCACGATGCATGCGGGTACCGTTGAAGAAGCCTTGGAAGGATTCTTGCAATTGGCCTCGCAAGCCATCGGCGAACAAGCGCCTATCCTCTTATCAACAGGTCTCACCGCCGTCATCCACCAAACCGTGACAGCTCACGGGCTTCAAGCCCAGTTCTATATCACCGAACCCCTCAACCCCGCCTCGCCGTTCCGTAACTGCGTTCGCGAAAGAAGAATCGGCCAGACCCGCACCTTTATGGATCAACAGATGTCCATGCTTTTGCAAAACGGCAAGATTTTCAAGGACGGCAGCGCTTAATAAGTCGCTGCGGGCGGCAGGATTTTTGAAAAAACCGTAGGATACCCGCCGACAAAACCTTCGACAATTGCGGTTTAACCTGTTGCCCTTTCACGCCAAAAAAATCTATAAAGAGTGGCATGATCATCGTTTGTCAAAGCTGCAAGACCTCGTTTCTGGTACCCGCTTCTGTTTTCAACAACGGGGTGCGGCTGGTTCGTTGCGCACGGTGTCAGCATACGTGGCGCGAATTCCCTCCCCAAAAAGGAGCGGCGGCTCAACCTACAAGCCAGCAAACGCCCCATAACAAGGTTAGCCCTGCCCCTGTGCCGACGACTGCGCCCGTACAAACCGCAAAAGGTGCTGAACCGATAAAAGAGCCCTCCGCGCTCGACCTTACCGAAACGCCAGCCATTTCAAAAACTCCGAAGACGCCTTTTGACTGGAACAAACCCCTCTATATCCTCAAGGTATCAGGTTTATTCGCTGGGGGAATGGTTCTCTTCCTTATTGCGGGTCTACTGACTAGCCACCGCTATATTGCCGAGACATGGCCGTCCACAAAACCCTATTATCAATCAATCGGCCTTGGCAAACCCGCCGTGTCCGAATTGCTGATTTTGCAAAACGTCACCTCCGAAAGGCGTTATATCGATGGTGCCATGCAACTAGTTGTTCAGGGCGAAATCCATAATAAAAGCCAGAAAACGCAAAAGATCCCGCCCATTAACGTGGAAGCCTTGGGGCCTGACGAACGCGTCATCCAAAGCTGGCGTATTCCGCCAGCTAAAGCTACACTAAGCGCAGACTCATTCCTGCCATTTTCTTCCTCCATCGTGTCACCCGAAGGTACCGTAACCGAAGTCAACCTGACCTTTACCGAAATGCCGAATGACGAACATTGAAACCAACGCCGATACCAGCATCAAGATTCTCGTCGCCGAGGACAATCCGGCTGTGCGCGAGTTTATCGTGCGCGCGCTGCAAGCTTCGGGTGCGCATCTGTCCGCTGTACCGGATGGGCAGGCGGCGCTGGATGTTCTGGCGAATGAACGTTTTGATATTTTGATTACCGACATCGTAATGCCGAACGTCGATGGCATCGCACTAGCGCTCAAGGCCGTGCGGCAATATCCGGATCTACGCATCATTATGATTTCCGGCTATGCGCAGGAGCGCATGAGGGCGCACAATCTCGACGCCCTCGTCCATCGCATCATCGCCAAACCGTTCTCGCTCGAAGAAATCTGCGAAGCGGTGCAGGACGTGATGGCTATTCCACCCCTCTGACCACAACAACTTATCGAACATATCAGGAGAAGTTATTATGAAACAACGTATTCGCAAGGCCGTTTTCCCCGTCGCCGGTCTGGGCACACGCTTTCTTCCCGCCACCAAGGCAATGCCGAAGGAAATGCTCACACTGGTGGATCGTCCGCTGATTCAGCACGCGGTGGACGAAGCCCGCGCCGCGGGCATCGAGCAATTCATCTTTGTAACCTCGCGCGGCAAGGGCGCGCTAGAGGATCACTTTGACAGCAACAACGATTTGAAGCGCACGCTGGAAGCGCGCGACAAGCAAAAGGAACTCGCGATCCTACAAACAACCGAAATCCCGTCCGGCGATCTGCTGTTCGCCCGTCAACGCGATCCGTTGGGTCTTGGCCACGCCGTCTGGTGTGCACGCCATCTGGTGGGGCATGAACCTTTCGCCATTCTTCTTCCTGATGATGTTGTTCTGGCCGGCACGCCGTGCCTGAAGCAAATGATTGATGCCTATGAAGAAACGGGCGGCAACCTCGTCGCCGTCGTCGATGTGCCGCGCGAGCATACCAGCAGCTATGGCATTCTGGACGTTGAAAACGATAATGGCCGTCTGGCCAGCATCAAAGGCCTTGTCGAAAAGCCCGCGCCTGAACTCGCACCCTCCACGTTGTCGATCATTGGTCGCTATATCCTTCAACCCGAAGTTTTTGATGAGCTGGAATCTCGGCGCATCGGCACCGGCGGCGAGATCCAGCTGACCGACAGCATGGCACGTTTGATCGGACGTCAGCCCTTCCACGGATTGCGCTTTGAAGGCACGCGCTATGATTGCGGTGACAAGATCGGATTCCTTGAAGCCAACGTGGCCTTTTCACTGGCCAATCCGGAGATTGGCGATAAAGTTCGCGCGGCGCTTTCAAAGATGTTCCCCTAACATCTTTGAAAGACAGGTATAAATCTCTTTTTGTATGCCTTGCTTTTAGGGCGGCCTTTCGGTATCTTTGACGATAAGTCAACGCACAAGATAACGTTGCAAGGATGGACCCCATGGTGGGCCTGGAAGACGTAAAGCCGTCTTACGACGAGTGGATGTATTGGGCGCAGGTGACGATTGATCGCCTGGGGACGATTACGCGCATTTATGCGCAGCCGCCTCATCCCGAAGTTTCCCTTGTTGAAAAAGAGCGTCAAGCGAAACTGAGCGACGCCATCGCGATCATGACTCAGCTGCACGAACTCACTGATGAGCATGAATTCTCGATGCCCAAAGACGCCTTGTCAGCTGCGGCGAAAGAAGAGCAACTGATCAACGCCGTCGTGCCCGTCATTCGCGATGTCCTCAACCGCTTACCGACATGGTCAGAGGATATGCAGTCTCTTTTGAAATCGACATGGTCGAGCGAATGCGCCGGCAAGCTGGCGCATATCCTGTTTTGCGGACCCGAAGGGCGCTTTTCGGAAGGCATTGGCAGCGGCATGGTCGAAAATGGCCGCCTCCCCGCCTCGCTCTTTAACCTTGTCGACCGTGAGCTTGCGGGCGGTGAGCGCGCCGCACGCGTTGAAAAACCCCGCGCAGCAGAAAAACACATGCGCCGCGAGGAATTAGCCAAGCTGTGGGGCAAAAAGAATAGCTCCTTCTTGCGCTCGGCCGGACGGATGGACTAATAATAGACAAGATCATTTTACGATAAGGATTTAACGATGGCCCAGAGCTATGCGCAACGCGCGCCGTTCAACGATTGGTGGTATTGGTCCGAGTGCTTAGTCAAGCGCTTCAAAACCATTGCCGAAATCTATCGCGAGAACGCGGAAATGGAACGCAGCGAGCAAGCCACCGAGTGGTCGCGCAAGCTGAAAGATAATTGCATGGTGCCCGTCATGGAGGCGCGCAAGGGCATGAAGACGGACGAGGAGAAAGAAAAGGTTCGCGTGCTTGAAGAGGCCTCGATCCTCGCCGCCGCCAATATGTTTCGCGACGTTTTAATCAACCTCCCCTTTATGTCCAGCGCGATTCAGGACTTCCTGTATATCAATTGGGAGGATCTGAAATGGGACGAGGACGATAACGACCGCGACGAATATGACGAAGAGACCGGCCTGATCACCAAAAAGAAGAAAAAGAAGACCGGCGGCGATCAACGCATTATCGAGCTGTTTGCCGGCCCCAAGGCGCGTCAGGATGAAGGCATCCGCAGTGGCAAGGTGGAAGATGGCGGCCTGCCCGGCCTCCTCTATAACCTCATACAGGCCGAAAAAACGTCATCCAACCGCTCTCCGACCGACTATGGGCAGGTTTTGCAGGCGGCGGCGACCCAGCAATATATCGCCACCAGCAAGCAATCTAACCAAAAGTGGGAAAAAGCCGGCGTCACGATGAACTTTAAGCCCGGCGGGTCGATGTAACTGCCCCTTTGCACGGGGAAATAAGAGCGATAACATCCCCTTGCATCATGACGCGGAGTATGGCAAAAAGCCGCACTTCATACCCATTCGCTGCCGTAGCTCAGGGGTAGAGCACGTCCTTGGTAAGGACGGGGTCCGCGGTTCAATTCCGCGCGGCAGCACCATTAAACAAAAAGCCCCCTTTGGGGGCTTTTTGTTTAACCGCTGTTCTCGGGCGGAAATTAAACCGCAAAGAAGCGGTTTACACCAAGTCATACAATATCACTGCCTAGCCTACAGCATATCCCCACCCCCAAAGAAGCTTGCACCGGTCAACGTTCCAACGGCTCAAGGCGTATAAGGCGACCCCGCGTGCTGTCGGTCACAAAATACAGATAACCATCCGGCCCCTCGCGGACATCGCGGATGCGCTCGCCCAGATCCTTTAACAAAACTTCCTGACCGGTGATTTTATCGCCCTCTACCTCCAAGCGGCGCAGATGCTCGCCGGCCAAAGCGCCGACAAAAAGGTCACCCTTCCACTCGGGAAAGCGAGCGCCGTTGTAAAAAGCCATGCCGCTGGGCGCGATGGACGGAGTCCAGTAAATAACCGGCTGCTCCATGCCGGGCAGAGCCGTTTTGTCGGAGACTCGCAGCCCCGTGTAATCGACACCATAGGTGATTTTGGGCCAGCCGTAATTCGCCCCCGCCTTCAGAATATTAACCTCATCACCGCCTCGGGGCCCGTGTTCGTGAAACCAGATGCGGTTCGTCTCGGGTTGTTGCGCAATGCCCTGCGCATTACGAATGCCATAAGCAAAGATTTCTTGCATGGCTTCCTTGCGACCCGCAAAGGGGTTATTCGAAGCCGGACTGCCATCCTGATTGATATGCACGATGGTGCCAAGATGGTTTCCAATATTCTGCGCCTCGCTTTTATAATCGTACCTCTCGCCAAGGGTCAGAAAGATTGTGCCGTCCGGCGCAAAAAGGATTCTGCCGCCATAATGACTATTTCCTTCCAGCTTCGGCTGGGCGCGAAAAACAACGTTGATATTCTCAAGGTAGTTGGTTTCCATATTGAGCTGCGCATAAGCCAACTCGGTATTATTATTGTCGCTGTCAGCCGGTGCCGCATAAGAGAAATAAATGCGACCAGTTTGCTTGAAGTCTGGCGCAAGAACGACATCAAATAGGCCTCCCTGCCCCTTCGCATGCACGGGCGGGATACCGTTGATTTTCGTTTTCTCGCCACTTAGCTTAATACGCCATAACTTCCCGCGTCGCTCGGTAACCAAAACATCTCCATCCGGCAGAAAAGCGATGTTCCAAGGATGATGAAGACTTTCCGCAATTGTGACGAGGCGAAAAACTGCCTGCTGAGAGACAACCCTATCCTGTGCGATCACCCCCGCAGCATGAAAAAAAAGCATAAGAAAAACAAAGACAAAAAAGTGGCGCATGTCGCCCTCCCTTTGATCCTGATGGTATCCTCACCACTTCATTCTACCAGAATTAAGTGATGCACCCAAGATTGAAGGGCAAAGTCGGTGGAAAGCGCGCAAGTCACACGAAGTGATCTGGAAGTAGCCGCGGGGGCCTGGGCCAACCGTGTGCCTCGCCATCTGTGTTGGGCCATGCGAGGGGTAGAGTTCTACTTAATTTTGGCGTAACATAGCGAGTAATTGCACAACGTCTCTCATTAGGAGGTATCGTGCGTCAGATTTACAAATATTTTTTTCTCTTTAGCCTCTCGGCACTGGCTGTTTGCGCAC
>DNGD01000052.1 GCA_003486725.1 Rhodospirillaceae bacterium | reverse complement strand
GCCAGCAAAAGCGGCCAATCCAGCCCCAAGCCGGCACCCGCCACGATAACGAACACAATGACAACGGCCAAAGCGGCAATCAGTGGGGCTTTTGTGAGCAAAGATTTGAGCATAGGGCCAATGAAAGGGAGCTTGAACGGAAAAGAGAATCACCCCTCTTGATTAAGCCAAAATCGCCGCGTTGGGAACAAGTTTTGACGGGCCCTGCCATTCCCGCCCTTGCCATTGGGCGGCTCTCCCCATAGGTTGGCCGTAACTGACGGAGACCTCTCCTCTTTAGGGTTCTTATGAACATTCTCGGTTTTTCCTGTTTCAATCACGACAGCGCCGCCTGCCTTTTGCGCGGCGGGCAGCTGGTGGCCGCCGTTGAGGAGGAGCGACTTACCCGCGTGAAGCATGACGACCGCTTCCCGACGCTCGCCATTCAAAGCGTTTTGGCGCAAGGCGGCCTGACCGGTGCCGATCTGGATGCCGTTGTGTTCTATGAAGAACCGGCTCCCGATACAGACTTGGCCGAGACGCTGCCCGCCCTGCTCGCGGAGGCCTGTGGCTATCACGGCGCTTTGAGTTTTTGCGATCACCACCGCGCCCATGCGGCGTTCAGCTATTACGGCTCGCTTTTTGACCATGCCGCCGTTTTAACCATCGATGATACGGGCGGGGCGGGAACGACCAGCCTTTATGTCGGGCGCGGACGCGATTTGACCCTTATAAACGCCACGCCGCACCCGCATTCGCTGGGGCTTTTATACGCGGCGATGACGGAATATCTGGGGTTTGAGACCTTCGAAGGCGAATACAAGGCGATGGGCCTTGCGGCCTATGGAAAGCCGCTTTATGGGGAGGCACTGCAAAAGCTTGTTTCGTTGCAGGAGGATGGTGGGTTTTGCCTCGATCTCTCGTTTTTCGATTTTGAAGCCTCCCCACTCTTCACCGACAAACTTGTCGCCCTGCTTGGACCGCCGCGCAGGCCCGAAGCGCCGATGGAAAGCCGCTTTGCGGATATCGCCGCCTCGCTGCAAAAACTGATCGAGGATGTTTTGCTGCATCTGGTGCGGGCGGCCAAAAACCAAACGGGCGCGCCCGATCTGTGCCTGTCCGGCTCGCTTGGTCATAACGTGGTGGCCAACAGTCTGATCGCGCAGTCGGGATTGTTCGATCACGTCCATATCCCCTTTGCCTGCGGGAATAACGGCGCAGCCATCGGCGCGGCAGTTGATGCGCATATCCAAAATGGCGGGGAGCGTTCGGCGCTACGCAACCCCTCGCCCTATTTGGGCGCAGACTATACCGACCAAGAAATCGAGGCCGCGCTGAAACAACATAACTGCGTTTATGAAAAGCTGGAGGCCAAGGCGCTTTTGGCAAAAACGGCGGCTTTGTTGGCGCAAAACCGCGTGGTCGGCTGGTTTCAAGGCCGCATGGAGTTCGGCCCCCGCGCCCTTGGCAACCGCAGCCTGCTCGCCAGCGCAAGCGGTACGGCCATGAAAGATTTGCTCAATGAGCGCGTGAAGCACCGCGAGACCTTCCGGCCCTTCGCCCCCGCTGTGATTGCAGAAAAGGCAGGAGAGTATTTTGATCTGCCGGATAGTCTAAGCGGCCACTCGCCCCATATGCTCTATGCCGCCACTGTGCGCCCCGAAAAACGCGCGGCAATCCCCGCCGTGACGCACGAGGACGGCTCAGCCCGCCCGCAGACGGTGGCGCACGAGAACAACCCGCTTTTTTATGATTTGCTCCGGCAATATGAGGCGTTAACCGGCATCCCCATCCTCATCAACACATCCTTTAACGTGCGCGGCGAGCCGATTGTCGCCTCCCCCGCCGATGCCCTCCGCTGCTTTCAAAGCACCGGCATCGACGCGCTGGCGATGGGGTGTTTTCTGGTGAGGAAGTCTTGAAAATAGCGATTATCTGACAGCCTGCTAAGGGCTGCCTTTTAAATATCGTAACATAGTGCGCAAAGGCGTTTTTGTTTTCGGACGTTCGGGCAACATTCCCTTTAGGGATGTGGGAAGCAACCCAGCCAAGACCGGTCTTTTCGAAAACCATTTTTCAGCGGCTGACGGGGTGGGCAAGCCCAAATATTGGCAAAGCGCTGCGCCGCAAGACCATAGATCGAGGCGAGGCATTTGCCGAGCAGGGATCAATTTTGAATGTGTTATGGGGCCTTCCCTTTAAAGAGAAAAATGTATTCGGAAAAAACGAAAAGCCTGTTGCGCTGTTGGCCCGTGATTTCCGTTAATATTTTATACTTTACAAGGTCTGCAATCAGGGATGCGGCTGTGTTATGCGTTGTATTAAGCAACTTACTGACTGACTTAACATCAACCACAGGCCGTCCATAAAGATGCTGCACCAACGTGTGTGCATTTTCTACCCTTCTTGAACTGAAATGAGGCAACACCTCTCGTTCAATACGTTCTTTCAGAACAAGTATCGCCCTAAAAACCTCAATGGATGATTGAGCTGTTTCCATAACGCCGTGCAAGAAGAAGACCAACCATGCCAGCATATGGTTGCCCTCTCTTACAGCCATAAGATGATCAACATACGCCGTTTTATTCCGTTCAAAATAATCAGACAAATACAATGCCGGTTTTATGAGCAGCTTTTCCGATGCTAGGTACAAAGAAATCATTAAACGTCCAAGTCGCCCATTACCATCCAAAAATGGGTGAACCGTTTCAAATTGATAATGTGCAATTCCAATTTTAATTAAAGGGGGAACATTATAGACATCATCATGAAGAAACTTTTCAATGTCACTCATTAGTGGCTCAATATGGTCATGATGGGGAGGGACAAAAACGGCGTTCTTTAAACTTACCCC
>DNGD01000113.1 GCA_003486725.1 Rhodospirillaceae bacterium | reverse complement strand
AAAAACAATTATGGCGGTGGAGCACGATTATTCTGTTCCCGTTTATGCTGTTTGCTTGTGTGACTTATTACGTTGGCCGCATCATCACACGGCCACTTTTCGCGCTGGATAAAGCGCGGCAAAGTGCCGAAAGCGCCACGAAGGCAAAAAGCGATTTTCTGGCGAATATGAGCCACGAAATCCGTACGCCGCTGAACGGCGCGATGGGGATGATGGCGCTTCTTTTGGGCACGAAGATGAACGTCCAGCAGCGCGAATGGGCGCAGATCGCCTATCAATCTTCCGAAGAGCTTCTCAATCTCATCAACGATATATTGGACATCTCCAAGGTTGAAGCGGGGCAGATGACGCTTGAAAACCTGCCGTTCGATTTGCAAACAAACATCAAGGACGTGACCGATCTACTTTACCCGCGCGCTAGCCGCAAGGGTGTGGAGATTTTGGTGGCGTTTCAGTCTGATTTACCGCGCATGGTCGTTGGCGATCCCGTGCGGCTGCGCCAGATTTTGCTGAACCTCGTCGGTAACGCCGTGAAATTCACGTCGGAAGGCTCGATCACGATTTCGGTCGAAGGAGAGAGCCGTGCGGACAGGCTCTTCCTGAAGTTCGAGGTGAAGGATACCGGCATGGGGATTCCCGAAGACAAGCTGAATTATGTCTTTGAAAAATTCTCGCAGGCGGAAGAATCCACGACACGCAATTTTGGCGGCACCGGTCTGGGGCTTACGATTTGTCGCAAACTGACCGCACTGATGGGCGGCGAGGTCGGCGTGCGTAGCGTGCTGGGGCAAGGCTCGACTTTCTGGTTCACGCTGCTGTTGAATAAAAGCAAATCGTCTCTCTCCGTCGTGCCAGCCAGTCAGCAAGCGGACGATATGGTGCGCCTTCTTGTCTCCGAACCGAATGAACCCGTTTTGCATCTCATTGCGGGCTACCTAAGCCAGTGGGGGCATCGCGTTGAAACGTTCGCCTCGGACGTTGGTGCCACGACGTTGCTTCAACAATCCCTCGCGCTAGACGATCCGTTTAGATTTTTGCTCATAGAAGCGGACGGGTGGGGAAGCGATCCTGCCGCGTTGTCTGGCAGAATAGACACGTTACACAACGCCGCGCCTGACACGCGTTTGATCCTGATCGCCTCGCCCGACAAACCTTTGCCGATGGACGAAATTACCTTGCAGCGCAGCGTCGGTGTGCTGACCAAGCCCATTTTCCCGCAAGACCTTTACGATGTTCTCTCG
The DNA here is from genome assembly GCA_003486725.1 of Rhodospirillaceae bacterium. Lineage (GTDB taxonomy): Bacteria > Pseudomonadota > Alphaproteobacteria > UBA9219 > UBA9219 > UBA8914. Next base: position 2,852 of record DNGD01000113.1, on the reverse strand, counting down.
TTGCTCGGCGCCATTCACGACACGGCCAGTCAACCGCGCTTTATCATGGCGCGCGGGGAACATAGGGGTTTGACCGCGACCGACCCTGTCGAGACGAACAGCGCGAAGGAGGCGGGGCCGAAGAAGAAAACGATCCTGATTGCCGAGGATCAGCTGGTGAACCAGATGCTGATGCGAACGATCATTAAACAATATGGCTGCGTGCCTGAGCTGGCATCGAATGGGCTCGAAGCCGTGAAAATGGCGGCAGAGAAACGCTATGACCTGATCTTTATGGATGGTCACATGCCGGAGATGGACGGGCTTGAGGCAACCAAGCAGATCCGCGCGTTTGAACAGCGGCTCAATTTGCACACGCCCATTATTGCCGTGACCGCCGATGCGATGAAGGGCGATCGCGACAAATGCATTGGTGCGGGTATGGATGATTATCTTTACAAACCCGTCAAGGCCGAGAGCATCAAGGCGATGATCGAGAAATATACGGGGACGGTGTAACGCTCTCAGGCGTCATCCATGAATATACATGGCCTGATCCACCGCCGTCGGGCGGGGATCGATGATCAGCGGTTTATAGGGCACTTGGTCAACCCAGCGGTGGGGGAACATGTCGGCGGTATCGGAATAATTGCGGGTCGGCTGAAAATCGCTGAACGCGTCTTGTTTGCCGATGGTTTTAAGAGGGACGGGCGGAAACATATCCTCGCCGCGTTCATAGTCGCTCGGCACCTTGGGGCGATCGTGAAACACCCATTGCTTGTCAAAGAACATATCGCCCGTCGGTTTCTGCGGCGACACGTACCATGAGCCATTTGAGGATTTATCGCCGGTTGTCGCTGCCCACGCGAAGGCGTCTCCTGCGCTGGCAAGAGTGAACAGCACGGTAAGAAGAATAACTGATAACCGCATGCCTCATCCCTGATCTTCGCTGACGACTTTGTTTCGGCCTGTCTCTTTAGCACGATACAGGGCCGCGTCAGCGCGATCAAGGATGGAAGTCGGGGTTTTATCTTCTGTATGGTTAAGGGTGGCGACGCCAAAGCTGGCCGAAACAGGCAGATTATCGCCATTTTCATCAAGGGCAACGGGCGTATCCGCGATATCTTCGCGAAGACGTTCGGCCACGTTCATTGCCGTTTTAAGCTCTGTTTCCGGCATGATAACCGCGAATTCCTCGCCGCCCATGCGCACGACCAGATCGGAAGGGCGCAGGCTGACAATCACGCGGTTGATGACTTCTTTTAAAACAGTATCACCGGCCTTGTGGCCTTTCGTGTCGTTGACGTTCTTGAAATGGTCAAGATCGAAAGAGAGAACGGAGAGAGGCCGTTTTGTCGTCTGGCTGCGCGAAAACAGCATGGGCAAATGCATATCCAGATAGCGGCGGTTATAAGCGCCAGTCAGCGGATCGACCAGCGCGAGCGTCAGATTTTGTTCATAGTTTTTGTGCAAACGGTCATGGTGGCGTTTTTGGCGCAGCTGTGTGCGCAGACGGGCGAAAAGCTCTTCCTTCTCGATGGGGCGAAGCAAATAATCGTTGGCACCTAAATCAAGTCCGCGTCCGATCTTCTCGATCGCGCCCTCGTTGGCCATAAGAAGGACGGGCAGGGCGCGGGTGGTTTCTTGCGCACGAAGTTGCGCGCACAGGTAAAGTCCGTCGCCGTTGTTCAGTTCAAGGCTGACCATCACCATGTCAAACGTGCCGTGCGAGGCTTTTTCCAGCGCGTCTTCAATGTCTTTCGCGCGCGTAACTTTCCGTCCATCCGCTATCATCTGTTTTTCCAGCGTGGACGCGTCGTAGTCGGAATCTTCCAGAAGGAGGATATCGCCGCCCTGATCCGTGATCGGCTCGCTTTGCGGCGCGTAAAGCGCGAATTGTGAGGCAGTGGCCTCGCGCAAGCGCCATTCGTCCATGATCATTTTAAGGCGGAGCAGTGAGCGCACGCGCGACATCAGCGCGATGTCGTTGATGGGCTTGGAAAGGAAATCGTCCGCGCCGCATTCCAGACCGCGCACGCGATCCTTCACATCGTTCAGCGCCGTGACCATCACCACAGGGATATGCTGGGTGGCGGGATCTTTTTTCAGGAGGGTGCACACCTCGAACCCGTCCATTTCCGGCATCATGATATCGAGCAGGATCAGGTCGGGCATATCGCGTCTGACGGCTTCCAGCGCTTCGGGGCCGCTGGCCGCCGTGCTGACCAGATAATAATCCTTGGCCAGCTTGGCGGTGAGAAGCTTAAGGTTCAACGGCGTATCATCAACGATTAAAATGCGCGCGGACATGAAAGGGTGCCTTAGGCGGGGGCGTCGACGTTTGTATAACGCCGGACTGTTGCAAGGAAGGATGAGACGGAGATGGGCTTGGAGAGATACCCCTCACACCCGCCGGCAAGGATTTTTTCTTCATCACCTTTCATCGCAAAGGCGGTGATGGCGATGATGGGGATTTTTTTAAGTTCAGGGTCCTTTTTCAGCCAACCGGTAATTTCAAGGCCGGAGACTTCGGGAAGCTGGATGTCCATCAGGATCAGATCGGGGCGGTGAATGCGCGCCATGTCCAAAACCTGCATGCCGTCGGCAGTGTGCACGGTTTTAAACCCGTTCGCTTCCAGAAGATCGCGAAACAGCTTTTTGTTGAGTTCATTATCCTCAACAATCATGACGCATTTGCCAGTGCTAGGAAGCATCGCTATATACACAAAGTTGTGGACACGATAAGAATTGTCCCACCATACACGCCAAACCCTTATCATCCTCTTAAGGCGTACAAAAAATGTGCTCATCGGGGCTTTTAGGGTACAATATTTACGCTTTCTTTACCAAAAAACTGGCTTTTGACACCGTAT
>DNGD01000116.1 GCA_003486725.1 Rhodospirillaceae bacterium | reverse complement strand
GGGCGACAAGGCGCAAGATCTTCCGGCCAGCGGGCTTTCTTATCCCTTTGCCATTCTGCGCGGTGATCGCACGACGTCGGGTGTTATCCGTAGCGCCCTGAATATCGATCATGACACGGAATCGCTCATTCTGGCGGGTGATGTTCCGCTGGGCTGTCAGGTTTGTTTGATGCATGCGGATACCGACGCATTGGTGCAAGGGGCAGCACAGGCGGCGGCTGAGGCGCTGCGCACCCACGCGGGACCTGAAGAAAACGGCTGCGCGATTGTGGTGAGTTGTGTGGGGCGGCGCGTTATTCTTGGTATCGACGTCGATGACGAGATCGAGGCCGTCATGGACTCTTTCCTGCCGGAAACGCCTATCGCCGGATACTATTCCTACGGCGAAATCTGTTCCTATGTCGGGACGGGAAAGACTGAATTGCATAACCAGACGATGACAATCACCTACATTACCGAAAAATCGGGTGATTGATGCTTCGCTCGCACAAGCTTGTCAAACAGCTGAAAAAATTTCTGGGCGTCGAGGATTCCGAAAGTCGTTTTCTGGAGCTTAAAGGGCTGCTTCATGAAAAAAGCCCTGTTATGGCGGATCTTTATGGCCCGCTGCTTGGTGCCATCCCCACATTTTTCGACAGCATTGATCTGGTCTATAAGCAGTATGACGAGCGCATCAAGATGGCGCTACGCAATCTGGAGCTTAGCTCCGGTGAATTGAACGAAGCGAATTACCGGCTCGAAGATCTCAATTTAGCCATCAACGCCATGCTCGACAGTTTGGGGCAGGGGCTGTTGTTCTTTGATAAAAGCGGTGTTTGCTCAGGCGTTTTTTCGACGGCCTGCTTGACGTTGCTGGAGACAAATCCGGCTGGCAAGAACATTGCCGATATCCTGCGCTTGGCACCGGAGGACAGGAATGTTTTTCTGGAACTGCTGAATATCCTGTTCTCGCGAAAGAGCCAGCTGGGCTTTGACGAAGTCATGGCGCTGGCACCCAAAGTTTATTTTCATAGTCAGGGGCTCTACGTGACGCTGGGCTATCGTCCCGTTTATGCTCCGGAAGGAGAGCTGACCAAAATAGTTTTGATCGCCACCGATCAAACGCGTGAAAAAACCGCGATGCAAAAACTGATCGAAGGCACGCAAGCGCAGGAAGCGCTTTTGGCCGCGAAGGAAATGGCCGAGCGCGCCACGGCGGCCAAAAGCGATTTTCTGGCGAATATGAGCCACGAAATTCGTACGCCGATGAACGGCGTGTTGGGTATGTCTGATTTGCTTCTGGATACGGATCTGACCCATGACCAACGCGGCTGGGTCGAGGCGATTCGTCGATCAGGCGAAAACCTTCTCGAGATCATCAACGATATTCTGGATTTTTCGAAAATCGAGACGGGAAAGATCAAGCTGGAGTCTATCGATTTCGACGTGTTCAAGATTGTCAACGACGTCACTGATCTGGTCATGATCCGTGCGCAGGAAAAGGGGATTCAACTTTTAGTCGATCTGCCGACCGCCGAGAACCGTTGCTTGCGCGGCGATCCGGGGCGCGTGCGGCAGATCCTTTTGAATCTTGTCGGGAACGCCGTGAAATTTACGGAAGTCGGGTATGTTCTTATTCGCCTCGATTTGCGGCAGGAATCGCCAGAGCGGTTCAGGGCCAGATTTACGGTCGAAGACACGGGCATCGGTGTTCAAGCGGACAAGCTCAATTATATTTTTGACAAATTTTCGCAGGCTGAAGAAGCCACAACCCGAAAATTCGGGGGCAGCGGGCTGGGGCTGGCGATTTCAAAGGGCCTTGTGTCACTGATGGACGGAAGTCTTACGGTCACTAGCCAGCTTGGCAAGGGGTCAAAGTTCAGCTTTGACGTTATGTTGGAACATGGGGTTTCCTGTCCCTTGCACGAAGATGTCGTCTCGGCCATGGATTTGACCGGCAAACGCGTTCTTGTGGCTGACGAATGCCCCATGTCCGTCAGCTTGCTTGAAAAATATATGGCGCAATGGGGCGTGCGGGTCGATGCTGCATCGCATTTGGCGGAAGCCAAGGAGCAGCTGGAATCAGCGCGTGCGGCGGGCGATCCCTATCACTTTGTTTTGTGTGATTACCGTGTGCGCAGCAGTGATGCGCGCGAATTGGTTACGTGGGCGCGAAGCGGGGTGTTCCCGAAGCCGCCGCATTTTGTGATCGTTTCCGGCTATGGTCAGGTGGTCAACACCGAATACGCCGCCCAGTACGGCTTTGCCGGCTATCTTCTCAAACCTTTCTTCCCTGATCTTTTGAAGGGGATGATGCAGATTCTTCTTGAGGCCGACAGCGAAGGCGAGCGGATGCCTGTTGTCACAAGAGCCTTGATTACCAGCATGGCTCAGACGGGACGGGCTCGTCAGGGGATCCGCGCCGATATGTTCGCGGGCGTCAAGGCTCTGGTCGTCGAGGATATGAAGATCAATTTGATGCTGATCGCCAAGATTCTGGAAAAGCATGGCTGCATCGTTTCCTCTGCCGTGAATGGCCGTGAGGGGGTCGAGGCCACCCGCAAGGAGAAGTTCGATATTATCTTTATGGATTGCCAGATGCCGG
>DNGD01000061.1:2680-4075 GCA_003486725.1 Rhodospirillaceae bacterium | reverse complement strand
AACCCAACATCGGCTGCGCAGCCGCAGAGGAAGCCTTGGGCGACATTATGTCGCTGCTGGATGGATCGGACATGATTTTCGTGACCGCCGGTATGGGCGGTGGCACGGGCACAGGCGCAGCGCCCGTCATCGCGCGCGCGGCGCGTGAGAGCGGCATCCTGACTGTCGGCGTTGTGACAAAGCCTTTCCACTTTGAAGGCAACAACCGCATGCGTCAGGCAGAAAGCGGCATTGCCGAGCTGCAAAAGTATGTCGATACGCTGATCGTTATTCCGAACCAGAATCTGTTCCGTATTGCCAATGAGCGCACAACGTTTGCCGAAGCGTTCCGCATGGCGGATGAAGTCTTGCACTCAGGCGTGCGCGGCATCACCGATCTGATGGTCATGCCCGGCTTTATGAACCTTGATTTCGCCGACGTGAAAACGGTTATGGGCGAAATGGGCAAAGCCATGATGGGCACCGGCGAGGCCGACGGCGACAACCGCGCAATCCGTGCGGCGGAAGCGGCGATCTCGAACCCGCTGCTTGACGATATCTCGATGAAGGGCGCGCGCGGCGTGCTGATCAACATCACGGGCGGCCTCGATATGACGCTGTTCGAAGTCGATCAGGCGGCCAACCGCATTCGTGATGAAGTCGATCCCGAAGCGCAAATCAAGGTCGGTTCGACATTGGGCGAGGGTCTTGATGGCCGAATCCGCGTGTCGGTCATTGCAACAGGGATTGAAGCGGATCAAGACGAGCGCGCACAAAAATCTATTCGCACAAGCTCTGCCGTTTCTCCTGCACCGCATGTGGCCAAGCCAGCCGTTCGCGTCATGCCTCCAGAAACGGAAAGGCCGCTCGCGACCATATCGCCAATCAAGCAAATGGCCGCCACACCTGTTGCCGCGCCGGTTGAAGTCGAAACTCCCTCACACAAGGTTGCGACGTCTTACTTCACCATGCCGACCTCGGTAACGCCCAGAATGATGGCACCACAACAATCGGCATCCATTCCCGTATCACGTCCTGCCGTTGAAGAAGCGCCGGTCGAGGTTAAGCCCGTACGCGAAACGGCTGCACCTGTTGATTACAGGGAGGAGCCAGAGGTAACGATGGCACCACGCAGTCCTGCAACGGTTCGCCCCAGTGTGATGGCCTCGTCGCCGATGCGCGAGATCCCGCCCGTACAACAGGCGCAGCGCCAACGCTCTGCGACAACGGCGTCGCCAGCCACAACGCGAAGCGAGACCTCCTCTCAATCCGATATGCGCATCACGCAACTGACCGCAGCTTCAAATCCGCAAGCGTCCAGCGCAATGCCGATCAACCAGCGCGCGCAATCGCTGTTCCAGCGCATTACGGGTTTTGGCATGGTTCGTCCTTCTGCCGAACAAGAGCTGGATGACG
>DNGD01000061.1:0-2609 GCA_003486725.1 Rhodospirillaceae bacterium | reverse complement strand
AAATAAAAGAATGGCGGGCTTGCCCCGCCATTCTTTTTGATCACATTTCAAAAGCGCAAAATAATAGAGAAATAGGCAACGCAAGCGGGTTTGTTTTGGCCCTAGATTCAATGGGTTAAGTCTTGTAACAAACTGTAATCACACTTGATTTCTAGGCGGGAGGCGCTTGGGGTACAACAATCATCAAGAATCACAAGTTTAATGGTTGTTTTATGTCCAGTTTCTTATCTGTTGATGCCCCCAACGCGACCCGTGCGGTGCCGAACGGCCTTTTGGCCTCGACTTGCGTGGACGTCACATCTGCGCGTCAGAAAACGCTGTGCGGCGTTGCGCAATGCTCCGGCGTTGGCGTCCACTCAGGTGAGAAGGTCACCTTGCGCTTACTTCCTGCCGAACCCGATACCGGCATCGTATTCATCCGTACGGATTTGAAAAACGGCGCGCGCGCTATTCCGGCCCGCTGGGATTTCGTCGTCGAAACACAGCTGTGCACCGTGATCGGCAACCCACAGGGCGGCAAAGTCGCAACAATCGAACATCTGATGGCTGCACTTCGCGCCGCCGATGTTGACAACGCCATTGTTGAAGTCGACGGCCCCGAAGTCCCCGTGATGGACGGCAGCGCGGACTCTTTTGTGTTCCTCATCGAAATGGCGGGCGTGAAAGAACAAAATGCCCCGCGCCGCGAGATCGTTATCGTCAAGCCCGTCGAAGTTTCCATGAACGGCAAACACGTTTCTTTAATGCCTGCCGACAGCGCGCAATTCAGCGTTGAAATCGCGTTTGATAATGCGCTGATCGGGCAGCAACGCTATGACCTCATGCTTTCCCGTCAGGCGTTCAAGGCTGAAGTCAGCCGTGCGCGCACCTTTGGTTTCCTGAAGGATGTCGAGAAGATGACCGCGATCGGTCTGATGCGCGGCGGCTCTTTGGATAATGCCATCGTCATCGACGGCGATCGCATCATGAATGAAGGCGGCCTTCGCTATGGCAACGAATTTGTGCGTCATAAAACACTGGATGCCGTGGGCGACATCGCCTTGGCCGGTGCGCCGATCCGTGGCCATTACAAGGGCGTCTTGCCAGGTCATGCAATGAACAACGCGCTGCTGCGCGCCTTGTTCACCGACCCCACCGCCTTCGTGATTGAAGAGGCAAGTGCTGACCATCACCTCGCCGCGAGCGTTTAAGCAGACTCACATCGCCCGTTCAACGTGCCAGATTTCTCAGATGCGCGTAGCGCGTAACAAGCGCACCCTTAAGAATCAACGACCTTTCATCAAGCGCTAACGGCTTTCGCCCACTGCGTTTCGGGGAACAGGTGACAATGTCCATGATTAAATCAATATGTTGTGACACAGATGCCGCCACTAATATTGAAAGACTTACTGGTTTCATGTGAGCAAAAATCGCGGCGCGTGCAAGTTTATATTCATCATCATGTGGTGAGGTCATACAGATATCCGCAAGTCTTTGCACCGTAAACTTACTGCATGGTGTAAACAGATCAATATCCGGCGCGCGCTTTAAAATGGTGCGTGTGAGCGTACCCCATTTTTTTCGAGTGCGAGGCGGCCTCTCAAGGCTGAATAATTGCTTGAGAATTTCAAATTCCGCGGCTTCGCTTCTCGTGATTACAGTATTATTCATATCCCCCCCATTTTAACTGGTTAGTGATATTGAACTGATAAACACAAGAACTTTATCCAATCGCCGTTTTATCCAAGCGACGTGATGACAGGGAACAGGTTTTTATGGTTGATGGGTCATACTAACGTAAATAGTCGCCCCGTTCAATCCTCATCCGGTTGGCGGCCAAAAATCTCACGTTTTCCAACGTGGTTAGCTTCACCAATAATGCCATCTTTTTCCATGCGCTCAATCAGCGTCGCCGCGCGATTGTAACCGATGGACAGATGCCGCTGCACAAAGCTGATCGACGCCTTGCGCTCACGCAGAACGATATCAACAGCTTTGTCATACATCTCGTCACCGGAGTCAGCACCGCCAAGGCTACCCAAATCGCCGCTGGCATCATCGCCATCACCTTCGGTGACTTCGTCCAGATATTCCGGCTCACCTTGCGCCTTCAGGAAGCTGACAATATCTTCCACCTCTTTGTCGGAAACAAAGGGGCCGTGAACGCGCGTGATGCGTCCGCCACCCGCCATAAACAGCATGTCGCCTTGCCCCAGCAGCTGCTCTGCGCCTTGTTCGCCCAAAATGGTACGGCTATCGATTTTTGACGTCACTTGGAAGCTGATACGGGTCGGGAAGTTCGCCTTGATCGTACCCGTGATCACGTCGACGGACGGGCGCTGCGTCGCCATCAGAATATGAATACCCGCCGCGCGCGCCATCTGCGCCAAACGCTGCACCGCGCCTTCGATATCCTTACCAGCGACAATCATCAAATCGGCCATTTCGTCAACGATTACGACGATAAAAGGCAACGGCGTGAGGTCAAGCGGTTGCTCCTCATAAATTGGTTTTCCTGTCTCACGATCAAAGCCCGTCTGCACCGTACGCGTCAGACTTTCATTGTTCTTGGCAGCCTCGCGCAGGCGGATGTTATAGCCATCGATATTACGCACGCCCAGCTTGGACAT
>DNGD01000012.1 GCA_003486725.1 Rhodospirillaceae bacterium | reverse complement strand
ACCAGATCGGGCGGCACGTCTTTGAGCGTCACGCGCTGTCCCGCCAGATCGCCATAACGCTTGAACACGGTGCCGTCGTCCGCCAGCAAGGTGATGGCGGGGCGACGCTGCGGCTGCGTGACTTGGCGGATGTCGGGCATGTCATAGGCGTAATACGCGATCGTCGCGCCGCCGAAGATCGTTCCCCAGATCGCCAGAAGGACAAACGCCCTGCCCGCAAACCGAAGGGCATTATGCAAACGCCCGCCCATCCCGTCCCATGAGAGGAAGGAATGCAGGCTGAACTTTTTCGGAGGGGGCTTTCTGGGCATTGGGGCTTTCGGACTTGGGGCGATTCTGGGGGCGATTCTGTTTGACAGTTGATGCCCCAAGAATAAAGCAAAAAAAGGGCGGGGGAAGGGAAAAACCCTGTCGCCCCGCCCCTTTTATACCTCATTTATTGACGCTTTTGCTCAAGCTTACGCGCTTTTGACCTCGATCTTCTTGGCTGCCGTTTTTTCATCCGGCAGCTTGGGCAAGGAAACCGTCAAAACGCCCTTTTCGAACTTGGCGTCAATTTTCTCGGCATCGACATTCGCCGGCAGGCTGAGTTGCCGCGAGAAACTGCCGCTCGAGCGTTCGATGATGTGCCACGTGTCCTTTTTCTCGTCACGCTCGACTTTCTTTTCGCCGCGAATGGTCAGAACACCGTCGTTGAAGGTCACCTCCACATCTTTTTCGGAAAGCCCCGGCAGATCGGTCGTGACGTGATAGGCTTTTTCATCTTCCTTCACATCCAGCCGAAGCGATGTCGCCGACGCCACATCCGGCATATCGTTCAGCATGCCATCAAAAACGCGGTTCATCTGCCGCTGCAGCGACACGAAAGGATCGCTCGCCGGAGATAAGCTGCGCGTTGCCAGTGGAACCATCATACGCCATGTCATGTACCCCTCCATTGGTTGAGATGAATGAATTGAGTGAGAAGCGGTTGCCGCCGCTCCTATTCACTTGGGGAGGAAAATGCGTTTTTAAAGGGGAAAAATTATTTTTTTCGGCTCTTGAAATGCGGAATCTACGGACTAAATACAGCAAAACCGCCGACCCTTTCGGATCGGCGGCTTTGTTAAAAGCCATATTTAGTGCGCTTTTTTCTTCACAGGGCCGAGCGGCCAGACGATTTTGCCTGACACTTCGTTCAGCACCTGCGCCAGACCGGCATAGATCGCCGACGCGCCGCACAGGATGCCTTCCCAGCCCGCAACGCGCGTGATGGTTTCATTGCCCGTCATGTCGCCGATGGCGAGCAGGAAGAACAATACGGTGAGCGAGCCGAACACGACTTGCAGCGCCTTGTTCAGATGAAACGTGCCTTTGAACATACCCAAGGTGAAGATGCCCCACATCAGCAGATACAGCGCCATCGACATGTCTTTTTCTGGCGCGACGATCCCCAGGTCGGTTTTGGGCAGAAGGATCAACCCGACCAGCGTGAGCCAGAAAAGGCCATAGCTGGTGAAGGCCGTGGTCGCGAAGGTGTTGCCCTTCTTCCATTCCATAATGCCCACAATAATCTGGCCGAGGCCGCCATAAAACAGGCCCATCGCCAAGATCATGGAATCGATCGGATAAAAGCCCGCATTGTGAAAGTTCAGCAATATCGTCGTCATACCAAAACCCAGCAAACCCAGCGGCGCGGGGTTTCCGGACGTATCGACTATCTTCATCTCGGTCATGGAGAGCTCCTGTTGTGATGGAAAAGAGGAAGGCGCAAAGAAAATAGGGAGGGAAAAAAAGCTTTGTCTTTGCGAAGAGATTCGAAGTTGACCGTAAAAAACAAACGGGCGCAACTTTAAAGAGCTTGTTTTTATTGATTCTTTATTGTGCGTTGCAATGGGGATTAAGGAAGTGGGAGATAAAAATAGAGAGTAGGGACAAATAGCAAAGCAAAAGAGTCGCGTTGGTTAATGTGGGTATTAGCGTTGAAATGGCACATTCCATTGTGCTAATGAACCATTCAAGAAACGCATGCATTGAATAGTTAGCGTTCACATAAAAGATATTTTTCAGAGGAGAACCAAATGACTACCGGTTCAAACAAAGGCACACATTCCATAAAAAAAGTACAAAACGATGGCTATACATCGTCTGATACCAAGGGGAAAAAAAGCATGCCGAATTCAGCAGCGATTTCGCTCTTGGTTGAAAAGGACGGAACAACGGCAAACAGTACGACAGTTTATATTATTGCAAAAAACAACGGACATACTAACATTTCTTTAGAAGTCCACTATATAGACAGAGAAGGTGAAGCAATTATAAAAAAGGGCCATACCACAGCGAAGGACATTGAACCAAAGGATACACATAAAATCTACATTGGAAAAATATTTTTGGGAGGTCAAACAAAAACCATTACAAAAATTCTTATTGATGGTCGTCCCGTTGACGCGCCATTCATTTTAGAACCCATAACTGAACTGCCCGATAGTATGTGCGCCGTTACCACCGCCGCTTATGGTGACTCGATGCATCCTATGGTTTGCGCATTTCGCGGGTTGCGTGATGAGATGATGGTCAATTTTCCATCGGGTCGTGGCTTCACCAACTGGTACAACAAAAACGGCCCCAAGATGGCCAAGGTTCTGGAAGACTATCCTTTCCTGAAACCCATCTCTTGTGCCGTTTTGACTCCGCTGGCCAAGACCGTTTTGATTACCCGCAAGGTGATTGATAAAAGCCCGCGCTTACGCAGCTTCTTCTATACGCCGCGATAACTCTATCAAACACAAAAACCCCCTTGGTGAAAACCAAGGGGGTTTTGTTTGATATAGGATAGTCATTGCGAGGGGCGCAAATCCCTCTTCCGTCATCCCAGAAAACTTTCTCTTCGCGCGCTTTTCGCGCCATAGCTGCGTAGCAGCGAAGGCGGATCGCGCGAAAGAAAGTTGATCTGGGACCCAGTTGGCCTGTCCGTTTGCGACGTTGGCTCACATTTCATAACGGAGGAGCCAACTGGGTCCCTCGTCCATTTTCTTTCGCGGACTAGCCGCGAAGAGAAAATGTCGTGGGATG
>DNGD01000037.1 GCA_003486725.1 Rhodospirillaceae bacterium | reverse complement strand
CCCCTTTTGACGGACTTTGTTTATGCCCCCTTCAAACGCTTCCATTGTTTATTCATCCTTTCGGCCTTCCGCACGATTTTGCGCCAAAGAGATTTTAGAAGATCTTGCGAACGGAAAACAGGAATCTTATGCCGGTCTTTCCCGCGTCGAGATATGTGATGTTCTCGGGTTCAAAGATGTGGTTGAGACCGCCTATAAAAATGGAGGGCTTGGCCTCGTTGTGCTTGATTACGGAAGTGATCGTAGCGNNCCGCCATGAAAATGCTTGTCGATCTGAGCATAGCCTGCAAGCAGTTTTCCAAGCCTCTGCCACCGATTGCGATCTACAGTGCGGAAGGCAAGGAAAAGGTCTCTGCGTTTATCGGTCAGGTGAAACAGGAAAAGAACATATCCTCCATTGAAAATTGGAGCCCGCTCGCGCGGTCAGGAAGTTATGTTTTAGGATTGGCCAACCGGATCATCCAGTTTCAGAAAACAAACGGCGTACACCAGCCTTAACGTCATCCTGCACTCTCTTTTTCCCGTCATCCCGGGGAAATATTCTCTTCGTCGAGCAAAGCGAGACGAAAGAATATTGAACCCGGGACCCAGGCTGACTCGCGCGAAAAACAAACGCAGGGGTTTCTAACTGAAAGTCCCACTGGGTCCCCGGTTCAATTTTCTTTCGCGGCTTTCGCCGCGAAAAGAAAATTGCCCGAGGATGACGCTAGGGGGAATGCCCGCCCTGCGAAGCCTCGGCGTAGCAGGGTGCGGGATGACGGGACCGGCTGATCTAGTGACGCTCAGTCATAAGGCCAACCCTGTGGCTTTGGAGCAGGGCCCGTCAAACATAGTCTGCGTTCTTTCGGCGTAAAGCGGCAGGGTGTCATGGGAAGTCCCTTCACACAATCATCTACGGTCACAGGAATGTGTGCGGCTCTTGTGCCTTGAGACTCAAGAACAGTATTCACGCCTCTTCGAACAAGTTCACTCATCGCGGCCAGAACTTCTGATTGATAGCTGCTGGATTGAGCCGAGTAGATATGTAGCCCCTCTTTGGCTTGAACAACGAATAGAGCTTCGTCACTCTTTGTCAAAAATTCTTCTGCATTTTTAGGCGTCAGGGGGTTGGGTGGCATCAGATTGACAAATAAGCGTTTAAGTTCTGGGGTGATAGAACGGTCGTTTCCACAAACAAGGATGGTTCTTCTGACGTTCGGACTAACTTGAAGCAAAAATAACGAATTTTTTCTAAGAGGAACGTCATAATTTGTTGTGAAGTTTGATACTGGCACATAAACAGTTTCAAAAGGCGCTGATGAAGTCTCGGGCGTTGCGTCAGCCATATTCGTCGCGGTCATTTTTTTCTCCATATGAGGGGGATCGCTCTAATTCTTCTTATCGGACTGTAACTCACATTTTATGTCGTTTGCAGAGGGTTTATATAGTTAACAGCACCTTTAGTTTTGTGTCAGAAAAGTGGCAAAAACCCCTAAGGAAATTCACGTATGATGCTTAGATCTTGATTTCATTATCTCAATTTCCATTGCAGACCACCGAATAAGGGATATGATCCTCGATTGCCCCGCTGCAAAAGGGAGGGGGGCGTACATGAATACTCCGCGTAAAATAGTCGTCTTTTATGACGATCCTTGCATTGACGGTTCTGTGTCGGCGAAGATTGTGAAAGACGCGTTCAAAGATAACCCAGCTGTAAAGATTGTTTTTGTTCCTATCAGCTATGGCTCGCCCCAGATCAGAACGCAAAAAATTCTGAGTCATCTTTCTGATGGCGCAGAAGTCATATTTCTTGATACTTCACCGAAAGATGACACGCTTGAGATACTCTTCAATCCTGAAACTCAGCATCCAAGAATCAAAAAACTGACGATCTTTGATCATCATCCGACTGAAGTCGCGCGTATTCAGGACTTCGCGCGTGCCCTAAGGTCTAAGTTGGCGGGGTCTATCGCCCCAAACGTTCCAGAGCTTGAATTATTTCTCAATCCCGCAAAATCGTCGGCAGCTTTAATTGTATGGGATCACTTCAATCGGGGGAAGCCAGCCCCGAGCCTGTTGGGGCTTGTCGGGAGGATTGAATCTTCGACAGAAGAACCATCAAGGCACGATAAAGAAATCATGGCCTATTTTGACTCCCTTATATCGCTAACGCCGGAAGAAACATTTAATAACCTCGAAACACGTTTTATGTTGACCGAGGAGGAGATTCTTCCTTACGGCAGAGCTATTTTTCTGGCTCAGAAGAACAATATCGAGAAGAGCATAAAAACATCGTTTCGGTATGCTAAAATGGAAGTGCTTCCGGGGCGGTCGGAATGGGTTCCGCTTGTTACCGGCAATGTCCTCAGTTTCGGGCGCGGTATTGACGACGCGCTTGTTAAAGAGGCTCAAAGATCAACAACTTTTGGCGTTGCCGGCGCATGGTTTGTTCAAAAAGATGGCACCGTCAAACTCTCCTTGCGCTCGAGAGGGGCTCCTGATGTTGGCCGGATTGCCAAACATCTTGGTATAACGATTGGTTTTGATGGCGGGGGACGTACCAAGGCGGCGTGTGTCTATTTCACCGATCTGCTGCAGTTTGCACAAAACGTGAAGACGTATAGCAAAGAAGAAATGATGGCTATAAGATCGGCTGAGTCTGTCGGAGTCGTTAAATCGGCAAGAACCCCGCAGCCATAAGGATCATATATTATAGTCCTCATCCTCTTCATCGATAAAATCTTCCTCTAGAAAATCATCAGCGATGCTCTCTTCTTTGTCGTCTGGTGGTATGGTGAAATCGCCGACATCAACCTTCATGATTTCATCGCTCCATAAATAAGTCGGCCATCGAAGAAACATGAGTTGCCGTGCATAAATATGCATCTGTTTGTTGCGTTTATAACTCGCGACAGAGGAATCGCCTTTGAACGTCATTTCAACAAGCTCATTATAAAATAGCCTCTCGCCCAATTCTTTGGCGCGCGATTCCATCATGACGGCCATGGATTTTTTTGGCACGAACGCATAAACAAATTGGCACTCCATCGCTTCCGCAACATCGTTCATCGTGCGCAGCGTTGTGCGGCCATTTCGCTCCATGCGTTCAAGTTGCGTAATGCGGGGCTGTGAAACACCAAGACGCTTTCCCAGCTGGGCGGCTGTCATGTCCATCACGCCGCGCAACTTCTTGATCCAACCTTCGGCGGGGGCAGGGCGCTTGGCAAAGGGGCGCAGGGTCTTCATCTCTTCATCGAAGAGGGCGGGCTTTTTCAGCTTTTCTAAGGGCGGTAATTTCATGGTGTAATTGCACCTTCACCAGCGTAGCATCCACAAATATTGCGCGTTTTGTATAACATATATGTTATAACAGATCGAAATATATATAACATATATGTTATATTTTTTCCTCAATCCACATAATACCGTCTGTAGCGGGTCTTACGCGATACCAACCCGTAGCAAATCGTGGATGTGCAGGATGCCGATGGGCTCGTTTTTATCATTCACAACAAAGACTTGCGTTCTGTTTTTCTCGTTCAAAACCTTCAGCGCCTCGGCGGCCATCAGTCGGGGGGTAAAGACCATGGGAGAGGCGGTCATCACCTCGGCAGCTTTTTTCTGTGTTAGCCCATCGCCCATATGGCGGCGCAAATCGCCGTCGGTGATGATGCCCTGCAAGGTGCCGCTGTCATCCACTATCCCCGCGCAACCAAAGCGTTTTTCGGTCATGACGACCAGCACATGCGCCATGGTATCGGTCAGTTTGGCGAGCGGCAATTCATCGCCGCTATGCATGATATCTTCGACTCGCAGCAGCGTTTGGCCCAGCTTGCCACCCGGATGGAAATTGCCGAAATCCTCGGCAGAAAAGCCTTTCATTTCAAGGGCTGCGACGGCCAGCGCATCGCCCAGCGCGAGCGTCATCGTCGTCGATGTTGTGGGAGCGAGGCCTAAGGCACCGACTTCGGGTTCATTCGGCAAAAGCAAAAGAATATCCGCCGCGCCGGCCAGCGTGCTCTTTTCTTTCTTCGTGACACTGATAAGCGTCATGGCATAGCGTTTGGCATAGGCGATAATGTCGTTCAATTCCTTGGATTCGCCGGAGTTCGACATTGCGATGATGATGTCTTCTTTCATCACCATACCCAGATCGCCGTGGCTAGCTTCGCCCGGATGCACAAAATAAGCGGGGGTGCCTGTCGACGCCATCGTCGCCGCAATCTTGCGCGCGATGTGGCCGCTCTTGCCCATCCCGGTCACGATCACACGGCCTTTGCAGCCGACAATCGCGCGAACGGCTTTGACAAAATTTCCATTAATATGCTCGGCTTGGAGGGCAAGCGCTTTGCTCTCGGCGGAGAAAACTTTTTGGCCGCTGGCCAGAATGCTTGCGTCATCGGCGGTTAGAATCGTCTGGGCGGCGTGAGGCATGGGGGAATCCTTTGGTTTTTCTGGCTCCTTCATAAAGCCAGAAAGCAGGGGATGCAAGCCCAGAGGTCTTTAGTCGTCCTTAACCTTAATCCACAGTTGGAGCTTGTGCTTGTCGCCGCTAATCGTGATTTTATGCGCCAATTTGAGGAGGATAGGGAAGCCCAGCCCGCCCGGCAATTCCGTGGCGCATTCGGTCATCTTCCCTTGCCGTGCATAGGAAAGGACAATCCCGACGCGAGCCTGCATCGGAGGGCTTTGCAGGAAGGAGATGAGAAGGACGCTTCCACGGCGGCGGGCATGGATGCCCAGAATATCGGCTTGGCCATGCAAAACCGCATTCGCGATGCATTCGGCCAGTATCAGGAACAGATCGGCTTCATCGATATGGCCTTTGGGGAATGTCTTAAGGATAGTGTTAATGGTCTCGGAATCCCACAGGGATTGCCGGTCGCAGAGCGCACAGTAAACGTTTGCCGGATGTGCCATCGTTTTCAAAAATGGCTCGGCCTGACTATCGTTCAATTGTCCAAAAATCTTTATCATTGATGAACCCGTTTTTCTTTAAGGCCTGATTTCGGCGATACGGCTAAGCTCAACAATATCAAAAAGCTTGCAGATGTCTTTGTTGGGCTTTTCAATAACAAAAGATGCTTTTCGTTCTTTGACGCGGCGCAGAATGCGGATGAGAACGCCCAGCCAATGGCTGTCCATGCGAACAACTTCGGCGAAGTTCATGCGTACCGAGGTGACCTCACCATTATCAACGAGCGTTGCAATTTGATAGACCAACTGTTCACCTTCTTTGTGTTGGTGAAACGTCAGAACGCCAGAGATGTAGATGGCCAAATCGCTGCCCTCATGCCTAAACTTAAAGGCCATTGTTTGCTCTCCTTTGGAACGTAATCAACGTCAGGTCATCGATAAGCGAGTCTGTAGGAGCCAAGCTTTCGGCCAGATTATAGGTGTGGAGATTTGCTTTCGCTAGAATTTCCGCAGGCTCGCCCGTAATACTTTCTGGCCACCCGTCGCTGTAAATCACGAGGGTGTCGTTTTCTTTAAGTTGCATTGTTGTCGTCGTTACCGAAACGGCGCCAGAGCCAAGCGGCAAGCCGCGCGTCTTCAGTTCGCTGACAAAGCCGCCAGAGGAAACAAGCGGGAAGGGTATGCCAGTGCCGGCATAGTGAATCTCGCCGGTCTTTTTATTGTAGATCATCGCGATGGCCCCAGCGAACAATTGCCCGAAGGAAATTTTTGCCATGGCGGCGTCCAGCTTGTTAAGAAACAGGCCCGGATCTTGANNCATTGATGGCACCGGCCAGACCGTGGGCGCTGGCATCGATAAGTATAATGGCGAGGCGATCCTCATCCAGCGCGCGCAGTGACCACAAATCGCCGCCGATCTCGTCGTGCGGACGATAGACCGAGGAGCAGGTGAGGCCATAGCGCAAAGCCAAGGCTTCGGCCTTTTCCGGCGTGGGGAGAATGGCATCAAGGAAGGAGTGCGTAATCTCGATATGCGCCTGAATGCGGTTGCGGAAATCGAACAGAACGCGGGCTGAAACCGCGCTACGCAAATGTGCCGTAATGCGGGCTTTCAGCTCAGCCAGATGGAACGGGCGGCTGATAACGTCCGTGGCACCAAGCGTAAAACAGCGGATGCGGTCGTCTTCGCCCTGCAAACCTGTTTGAACCAGAATGGGCAAGCGGTCAAAGTTCGGGTTCGTGCGCAATTGACGCATCATCTCAAGCCCGTCCATCCGCGGCATACGAATGTCGAGCAAGATCAAATCAGGTTGAAAACGTGTGATGAGCTCAAGGGCGACGACGCCGTCTTCGGCTTCGTCGATAATACCCACGCCGATTTTCTCGCAAACGCTGCGCAGCAAAACGCGGTTGGTTGGGTCATCATCCACAATCACGATGTGCGCGCGTGTAAACTCGGACGTGATGTCTTCAAGCAACGAGCTGGGTTGAGCCACTTGATGTGCCTTTTGCATTGGTCGAAATCCTTCAGGGAAAGTTTATAGTTATGAATGGTTTAAATATGGCTAACGCGCTGCATATAGGACGATTGCTGGGGGTGGTTCAATAGGCCTCTTGTATAACTAAGCCCTTGTCATCCCGTACGAGCGAGGCGCGTTAGCGCTCTCGCGAAGATCCGGTTCCAATAGATTGAATCACCCTCCCCTTGCGGGAGGGGGGGGGCTGCTTTGACTTTAGACTACGGTATAGGCTCTTTTGCCCACATGCGAGGGGGAAGAGACAATCGTTGGGCAAAGCGGCTTAATGTCCGTGATAATGTCTTTCAGAGCGTCATGAGTTATCTGGCCAGCGTATTTGGCGAAAATTTCATAACGCTTTTCTTCTCGCTTATGCTCCCACTTTTGGGATAGCGGAGCGACACGCGACGCCATAAGTTTTCGTTCACCATTCAGGTAATATTGACGTTGTAGAAAATCACGTTTGCTTTCATCTGTGCCATACATATCCAGTCTATATTTTGACAGCAAAACCTCTGCCCAGCAAATCAATTGAAACGCTTCGTCTTTGTTGATTGCACTAAACTCTTGTGCCATCTGACGCGGCAACTCATCCACGACAAGAATTTTTGTGTTATTGATGAGTGGCGTCAGTTCATAGCGATAGAAAATGCGCTTATGGTCAGCCCCACATACTGCCGTAGCCGCAAAACCTNNCTTTCATAACCCTTCCTATCGAGGACACCTCCGTCTGTGAAAAATTCTTCCAGCCCTTGATATAAATCGTTCTCATCGAACATAAAGTGTCCAATTGGGGAGCCATCTAACCAAACCGCATCAACTGGTATTTTTTTCAGTTCATCAATAGCCTCTCTGGTACGGGCGAGATTGGATGCACGCGGCGGAAAGGGAACAAAAACATCCCTCTTTGGGGATACAATAAGATCGGGTCCAGAATATGAAAGGCTATATCCTTTGTGATCAAAGGCATGCTCTTTGCGGCAGATAATTTCACGCCGCGCTATACGCCATGCTTGAATCGGCGATTTGTTCGAAAAAACATTGGCTGGGGGGATGATTGGCATTTGCATATCCCACTTTAGTGAGTAAGCCGCCTATCCCTTTCTTTTGGTGGTTTGCTGTCTGGCGTTTCTGGGTTTGCATAAACCACGCCATTTTCTGTGGAAAAATATGTGCCAACAGTACGGTAAGTGCCAGAGTTTTCCTTGCGTTTCTTGCAATTGGCTATACTAAGCTTTTCTCCTTTTGCAAGGTGTTCAATCAACAACCGCTCATCTTCTTTTGATAGTGCAACAGGCTTTTTCGTGTTGGGGTCGATTTCAAAGGTTTCAGGAACGAAATAGCTCCTCTCTTTTTGAAGGGTAGCAACGTAGCCATTTGTGATCGTCGTGACGAAAAGATCATCTTGAACGGGATCATCACCAAAAGTGATATGGACGAGTCTGTCCCCAACCAAATATATGGCTTCTCCATCGCCTGCGCCATTCTCCATTAGGCGCACGCCGACACCCTCAGCAGCTTTTGCGGCTGAATTGGTTGTGTTCTTTGCGTTTCCCTGCGGCATAAGGCTGCGCATCCAAGCGATAGAAGTTTCAAGTTTTAGAAATTGCATATTCAACATAACGTCCCCCTATGGCTTTTCAAAATGGTTTCGTAACTAATAATGTTTGTATCCACGCCTGTGCATATGAGGATTGTATCAGAAATCCAGCTTCAAAAACAAAATATCTATTAGTTTCAATGTGTTGTTAATTGTCTGTTAACGATGGCCGATGGCTTAAAAATCTCTCGTTGAAAAATAAGCCGCTTTTGGGGGCACATTAACTATATGCAAGCGCTCTAATGGAAGGTGGGGGCAATAAAAAGGGCCGCCTAAAGCAGCCCGATTTATTGAATAGTGAAACGGTAAGGCGTGTTTTACATGCCTTCGCGTTCTTTGCGCTTGCGTTCGACCTTGCGGGCGCGGCGTACGGCTTCAGCCTGCTCACGGGCACGCTTTTCCGATGGCTTCTCATAGTTACGACGGAGTTTCATTTCACGAAACACGCCTTCACGTTGAAGCTTCTTTTTCAGAACGCGGAGCGCCTGGTCAACATTGTTATCACGCACGAGAACTTGCACGAACAATCCCCTCCTTATGGGAATAAAAATCTGTTTATCGGCTATCGATGTGGAGCCGTTATTGGGAAACAACTACCACGCCCCGAAGGCATCAGTTACGCCATCGGGATGGCGTTTGATAGCACAATCAATCCGTTAGACAAATGCTTTTCTTTCACCTTTTGCTTGCCGCCGCGGGTGATGTCTAACTGATTGTTTTATATTGTAAATATTTCTATTTTTTGCGGAATTTGTCAAGAGAGATGACTTCGCCGCGTTTTGTTTCAGCGGATCCGGCTGGCGAATCGTCTTCACTATTACTGTCTGACGGTGTTTCGTCGTCTTCCGAAAGAGGGATGTTTTGGAACTGCAACGCGAAGTTCACCGACGGATCGGCAAAAGTTGTCACGGCGGTAAAGGGAATCGTCAGACGCTCGCGCACGTTATTGAAGCTGAGCAGCACGCTGAAGGTGTCATCCGTGATCGTCAGACCGAAAAACTGGTGCTGAAGAACGATGGTCATTTCTTCGGGATATTTCTCGCGCAGATAATCGGGGATATCAACGCCCGGAAAGTGCGTCAGAAAAGAAATATAGAAATGATGTTCATCAGGTAATCCGGTTTGAACAACCTTGCTCATCGCCTGATGCACCACGGTGCGCAGTGCGTTTTCGATAAGGGTATCGTAGCGGATATGATCGGTTGCCATAGGAAACACCAGAAACAAACAAAAGTGGACAGTACCTAAAAGTGGGGGGCATTCTGTTGCCCGGGGCCCCCCTAACCGCGTGAGTAACAAACTACCCTAATTCCGCAAAGCGGAGGTTAGGCAGCAACAGCTACTGCACTCATGTCAACATTGTCGTTGGCATTTGTCAAAATGACCCGATAACGGCGGTATCATGCCGGGCAAAAACTCTGTCTTTACTACGCGCGTCGATCCTATTTCGCCCCCATAATTCGCTTTGCATACTGGGCTGCAAAACGTCCTTTTTCTCGCTTCCGGTGCTCACGTACGCAAGTACGCTGCGCTCCGGGTCTCGAAAAATAACGTTTTTCGCCACAGTCTGCTTTGCTCATCCCCCCAAAAGATTGGAAGGAAAATGGTGGAGGCGCCGGGTACCGCCCCCGGGTCCGCAGCGTCTATTCCACAAAGCGTTTATCACCATAGTCGGTTTGCACCGACGCCTCCTTATACCACAAAAAAAGGCGGAAAAAAGGTTAGAGTTCGTTTCGTTATAAAAAACAGTGGGCTTTAACTCTTTATTGCTTGATCTATGTGGGCGTTCGTGGCGTTCTTTGCCTCCATAATCATAGAAGAAAGGCTGATTCCATGATGCATGATATTTTTGTTGTAGATGACCGCCACCCCGAAGACATGGCGATGTTGCAGGCGCTTTACTCACGCTCTCCCGCCTCTGTCGTGACGCATATGGAAAAACTGGAAGCCGCTGGCAGCGGCAAGTTTATGGATCAGTATTACGTCGGTTACGGCCACGCCTCGATCGGTGATTGCGGCCAGACGACATGCTTTATCGAGCAAGTCTCGATGATGGTTGCCAAGGCGGTGCAGGAAAATCCGCTCTATAACGGGCAAGAAGCATCGACGCGCTATCTGGATTATTCAAAACAGGCTGTGATCGATCCATACAATCATGCCGCCAGCACAGCGATCCAAAACCGTTGGAAAGAGATATACAACGACACGCTCGCCAAGCTGATCGTGGGGCTGGAAAAGCAACATCCGTTTGACCCGACCGAATACAAGAACGAGAAAATCTGGCACAATACGCTGAACGCGCGCGGCTTCGATATTGCGCGCAGCCTTCTGCCTCTCGGTACAACGACGCTCCTCAGCTGGAGTACCTCGCTGCGTCAGGCGCGCGATAATCTGCGCCGCCTGAAGTTCCATCCGTTGCAGGAAGTAAGGGACGTGGCGCAGAGCCTGTTTCTGGCGTTGCGCGAGAAGTATCCGAACAGTTTCCGTGCCGATGATATGGACACCAGCGCCACCGCGCCGCGCGATGCCTTTGCCCAGAAAAATGCGGTGCGTACCCATTACCAATCGCCCGAGGATATCAAGGCTCGTTTTGATCTAACAAACGATGAGCGAAGCCTTCTTGATCGTGGGGAATTGATCGTCCGCCGTGAGGGAATCGATTTAGAGGGTCTGCGCGCGCATGAAATGGAGGTGCTGACTTCTCGCCCGCAGGGGGCAGCGGTGCCGTGGCGGCTTGAGTCCTATGGTAAATACAATTTCATGTTCCTGCTGGATTACGGCTCTTTCCGTGATATTCAACGCCACCGTAACGGCGTGTGCCAAATCCCGCTTTTGGATGGACGTTATGGCCTTCATCCTTGGTATCTGGCCGAGTTTGAAACTCTTCTGGGCGAGGTGGATTATCTCGCCCTCTTGCAGGCGATTAAGACCCAGTTTGACGCGATTGACGCTCTAGCGGGGCAGGGCGTGGAGACAACGCCCTACAAAAACCAGTATCTTTACCCGATGGGCACCATGGCGCTGGTTCATGTGGCTTATTCGCTCCCCGAAACGGTCTATGTGGGCGAGTTGCGCTCGGGAAAAACGGTGCATGGCTCGCTGCGACCTATTGCCCAAAAGATGTTGGATGTTCTGGCCGCCGATGTGTCGGGCATAGCGCTTCACGGCGATCATGACCTTGACAACTGGACGGCTAAACGTGGTGAACAGACGATTGGGCTAAAGGCCGGATAAAATCCGCGAATCTGTAAAAAACCAGTTGGTTTTTTCCAGTAATTCTATTACGCTGCCCGCGTTTGGTGAATGTTAAGACGTGGGAAGAAAGTAGATGCTGGTACATAAGCGTCGCTCGGAGTGGGTTTACGCAACCGCGCTATCATGGCGGGTGGTGCTGCACCGGTTCTCGTTTGCTCTTTTCTTTACCCTTTCCTTGGGACTTTTGGTGTTGGGGCACACACGGCCCGCCGTGATGGATCGCGCGCGTGCGCGCTTTGTCGACACCGTTTCCCCCGTTCTAGATGTCGTGGCGCGGCCTTTGGCTATGGTCGACACGATGACGGCGCGGGTGCAGTCTTACCGCAGCCTTCTCGAAGAAAATGCCCGCCTTCGCACCGAGAATGCCGCGCTTGTACGCTGGCAGAATGCGGCGCTGGCTTTGGAAAACGAAAATAAAGAACTCCGCGCCTTGCTGAACTATAAGCCGGAGCCGTCGCTGGCTTTTGTCACGGCGCGGGTGATTGCCGATACGGGTGGCGGCTTTCTCCGTTCTTTGATTATCACGGCTGGTTCTGTTGACGGCGTACGCGAAGGCATGGCCGCCATGGCTGGCGAGGCGCTGATTGGCCGCGTGGTCGAAGTCGGTGACTGGACCTCGCGCGTTTTGCTGATTACGGATATGAGCTCACGTCTTCCTGTCGTTTTGATGGGGACCGGCGAGCATGCCATTCTGTCAGGCGATAACACCGCCCGCCCCAAGCTTCTTTATCTTCCGCAAGAATCCGACGTGAGAATTGGCACACGCGTTATGACCTCTGGGCATGGCGGTATTTTCCCGCCGAACGTCCCTGTGGGCGTTGTGACTGCGCACGAGAATGGCGCGTTTGAAGTGACGCCGATGGCCTCTATGGGGAGGATGAACCAGATTCGTTTGATTGATTTCAATCTTGCGGGCGGTGCCTTCAACCCCATCGCAGCGAAGATACAGGCTGCGAAGTCTCCGCGCTAAATGACCCGCGATTCTCTTCATCGGCATGGACAAGCTCTTTGCAACGCGTTGCCTCTTGCAACAGCCGTTCTCTTTATTTTTGCTGGCGTTCTCGTTCTGCCGTTACCGTATATCGGTGGTATCGCGCCCATGTTCGGGTTGGTTGCGGTTTATTACTGGTCGATTTATCGCCCCGATTTGTTTCAGCCGATTTTTGTTTTTGCCCTAGGCCTGCTTAACGATGCGCTTCATATGATGCCGCTTGGTCTTTCCGCGGCGATTTATTTGTGCCTTTATCAGCTGATCTTTACGCAGCGCCGCATCTTTGTGGGTCAGATGTTCCTTGTGATCTGGACGGGGTTTGCCCTTACCGCTTTACTGACTGTTGCGGTTCAATGGGTGGCGCTGTCGCTTTATCGTGATCAAATGCTATCGCTGCAGCCGGTTTTGTTGCAATATCTCCTCACTGTTGCGCTGTTTCCCCTGCCGGCATGGGTGTTGATGCGCTTGCAACGCGCCTTTCTTAGTCAAGGATAAAGCCACCCCATGAGCCGCGATACGGAAAGAGCCAGACTGTTTACAAGACGTGCCGTTCTGATCGGTGCGGCGCAGGCTGGCTTGTTCTCGTTGATCCTTGGCCGCTTGTATTATCTTCAGGTTTTGCAAAAGGCGAAATTCAGTACGCTTGCGGAAGATAATCGCATTAACCTGAGGCTCATCCCGCCACAGCGCGGACAGATCTTTGATCGCACGGGTCAGATTCTGGCCGTCAACCAACAGAACTACAGGCTTGTCTTGCTGCCGGAGCAGGTGAAGAGCCTCACCGAGACTCTCGATAAAGTGGCACCCTTTGTTGGCTTGACGGAAGCAGACCGTAAAAGAATCGATCGCGATTTCAAGAACCTTGGCGGGCTAAACGCCGTGATGGTGCGTGACAATCTGACATGGGAGCAAGTCTCCGCGATTTCGTTGAACTTGCCCAATTTGACGGGCACAGATATCGAAGTGGGGGAGGTGCGCACCTATCCCTACACGGGGATGACGGCGCACGTTGTCGGATATGTGGGCGCGGTCTCGCAAAGCGATAAAGACTCAGGTCGCTCCAGTTTGAATATGCCGGGCTTCCGTATCGGTAAAAGCGCGATCGAGCGTCATTATGACCTTGTCCTGCGCGGCGAGCCGGGAAATGTCCAGCTTGAGATGAACGCGCGTGGGCGTGTGGTGCGCGAGTTGGCGCGCAATGAACCCGTTCCCGGAAAAGATCTCGTTCTCACGATTGATATGGGGCTCCAGCAAATTGTTCAAAAACGTCTGGAGCAAGAAGAAAGCGCCGCTGTCGTCGTGCTGGATATTTATACAGGCGCGGTATATTCGCTGGTCTCTTATCCCGGTTTTGATCCGAACCTCTTTACCTATGGGATCAGCCAGCAGGACTGGGACGCGTTGAATAATGATGAACATGTGCCGTTGCTGAACAAAGCGCTGGATGGCGTTTATGCACCCGGATCCGTCTTTAAAATCGTCACAGCGCTGGCGGGGTTGGATTCGGGGATTCTCAATCCGAAGGAACCTGTATATTGTTCGGGGCATGTGGATTTGGGCAAACACCGCTTTCATTGTTGGAAAAAGGGTGGGCATGGCCCTGTCAATTTTGTGCAGGCGATGGCGGGTTCGTGCGACTCTTATTTCTATGAAATGGGAAAAAGGATTGGTATCGATCGCTTGCATGCGATGGCCAAGCGGCTTGGCTTGGGTCAGAAAACACTGATCGATTTCCCGCATGAACGCCCAGGCCTGATCCCTTCACGCGCGTGGAAAGTGGCGACGCGGGGCGACAACTGGCAACAAGGTGAAACACTGATTACCGCCATCGGGCAGGGCTATGTTCTGACGTCCCCCATGCAGCTGGCCATTATGGCGGCGCGGATTGCAAATGGTGGGCTTGCCATTACGCCGCACATTGTGCGCGGGCAGGGGGAACAACTGATTTCAAGGCCGCCGCCGGTGCCGCTGGGGCTTGATCCCAAGCATTTGTCCATTGTCATGGATGCTCTTTCGGCTGTCGTCAATCAGCCGATTGGCACAGCGCATAGCGCACGGATTATGGATGAGACGATGGCGATGGCCGGAAAAACGGGTACGGCGCAGGTGCGTCGCATCAGTACGGCAGAGCGCGCCGATGGCGTTATTTCAAATGAGGCTTTGCCGTGGAAAGAGCGTGATCACGCCCTTTTTGTCGCGTATGCGCCGACGAGTAATCCACGTTATGCGGTTTCTGTGGTGGTCGAGCACGGTGGAAGCGGAGCGCATGTTGCGGCGCCGATTGCGCGCGACATCCTCTTGGCATGCCAACAGATTAATCCGGCAGGCGTTTAGAGAAGATCAGCTTAAGCTTCAAGAGATTCCAGCGGCATTTCGACGCGCTTGTAAACATCGCTGGGGTCGGCGCGCCAGCTTTGCACCATGACTTCGGCGACAACGGGACTTAAACGATCAAACGCTTCCATCGTCACGCTCAACTCGCGCGGGTTGACGACCTGTTCGTCGCGGCGGCCCCCTCTGGACAGCAAATAGATCGAGATAAAGCTGCCCTTGTCGATGTTCAGCGAGCGGCACAAGGCAACCATCATCCGGCCACCGGCTTTTTCCGTGATGACGTCAACAAGGCTCAGCTCCAGCTGATTCAGGCGGCCCAAAACAACGTTGAACAAGCGATAATGACCCATGCGCAGCATCGGCAGGAAGAAGCGGGTCGTAAGCGCGTCACGTTCTTCCATCCAGTCCGCCAGCGTTTCCATGGCGCTATCGTTGCTGCTTTCAAAGATATGCGCGTTCAACTTTTCTTCAACGGCCTTATCCAACGCGGATTCAAGACGGCCAGGGCCGAACCCGTATTTTTCCAAGGTTGCGCGGCGCAAGTCTCTATCGACCCACCAGAATAAACGCATGGCGTTGTCGGCGCTCAATTCGGGTCTTGTCAGGATCGGCTTTTGCAGCATTGTGGTGAGACGCGCGGACTCGATCA
>DNGD01000064.1 GCA_003486725.1 Rhodospirillaceae bacterium | reverse complement strand
CATATTCGACGGTCAGAATGGCAACAATCATTGTACTTACAAATTGGATTGGATCAGAGAATGATTTATCGCCCACTAAGTGCAAGTCAAATCAATGGGGTTGGTTCTTACCCGCTGCATCGTTAACCATAAAGAACGTTTGTCCATAAAACGCCACCGTGGTAGATATGAACCAAGTTGTCATGCGGGATTTTTGGGCGCAATGAAGCTTAGTAACGAAATAGAGATCAGGGGAATACAATGAATATTGATTGGTCAAGTTGCCTTGAACAAATTCAAAAGTGGCAAGGTGTTTACGAAGGTAAGCTTGTTGTTGTGAAATTTGGCGGAGCTCTGGCTGAAGATACTGAGATCGTTTCTAATATTGCAAAACAAGTAGATTATCTGCAGAAATTTGTAAGAGTAAGGTCAATTGTGATCCATGGAGGCGGTAAACAAATCGACCAAGATCTCACCACGGCAGGACTTGAAATAACGCGGGACAAAACAACAGGGTTGCGTGTGACAGACAGAAGGACGCTAGATGTTTCTGACCGTTCTCTGCGAGCTTTGAACGGAAAGATCGTCCGTTCTTTTCATGACACTTGTAGAGAAATTGTTGCTGTGGGCAGCGCGGGCTACGATGGAAAAACACTGACCGCTGAGCCCTGCAGTTCAGAACTTGGTGGGTATACTGGCCATTCTCCAATGGTCGACAGCACATATCTTCATCAACTTATTAGTTGCACTCAAAAACCTCTAGTTCCAGTCATCTATCCGATTTGTTGGAACAATGCGGCGCAAGACGGAGAAAGCCGCCTCAATGTGAATGCTGATGATGTGGCTTGTGCTCTTGCGACCCAAATGGGGGCTGTAAGACTTATATTCTGTGCTGACGTCCCTGGAGTGCTAGATAAAGAAGGGCGGCTAATTTCTGAGCTGTCCCCCTTCGATGTAGACAATCTTATTGAAGAAGGGGTTGTAACTGGCGGAATGATTGCAAAACTTAAGTCTCTTGGAAAGGCTGGAGAAAAAATGACAACGGGTGGTGCCGTTATTCTTGATGGAAGAGACCCAAACGCAATCTTGGCTGAGATTTTATCTGACAGCGGGAGCGGAACACTTGTTAGAAAAGATATCGCGCGAATTAAAGTTGTAGATGCACCAAAACCAAAATGAAGCTTGAGATCAACACATGACGTGAGGGAGGAAAGAATGAATAATAGTTTAACAGAATCCTACGAAAGATTTGTTACCCTTTTCAATGAGGAGAACTATTCCAGAGACAACAACAAAGAATTGCTACAACTTAAAAGGGACATGATCTCAGGCTTTCAGGCAGATGAAAAGGCGCTTCAGAAGCAAAGTTGCATTGCGCCATTGATAGATATTCGTATCCGCATGAATCACTTCTTTTTTGCGTCAAATGAGGAACGAAGCGAGGTGGATGGTCTTTTGTCTAAAGCCTTCCGTAACAACGCGAGTATGGTGACCAATAAAGCTGTAACTGCACGGTTAGAAAAAGTTTATGGAGAAAACGATCCTGATTGGGGCGGCCATTTAGCAGTTGCCGCTGCCATGATCACAGCAAAGCCGGATGCGCTAGAAGAACGTGCATGGAACAACCTAGTTGATTGGTCTAAGCGAGACGGAGAACGAGAAAAGAGTGACAGGCGTCGTGCCTTTGTTAGTCTTTTTGCAAAGCGATGCGGAAAAGATTGGAGTTTTTAACCGTTTAAATTTGTTGTTTGTTTGATGCAATTGCTTGTTAGGGCAAGAGCCAAAAAGCGTAACACGTTTGTTTCAATTTAGGAGTAAGGTCAATGAATTTAGCTAGCATGCTAACAGAGAAAGTTCACCAAGTCGCGTTAAGCGTATTTGATGAGGCTATTTCTAGGGGTGATCAAAGTGCATTATTTGAGGTGAAGCAATCAGATAGACCTGATCTTGCTGACTATCAGTGTAACGCTGCGATGTCGCTTGCGCGTACTCTTGGTAAAAAGCCAAGAGACGTTGCGTCCATGCTGCAGGAACCATTGCAAAAATCGTTTGGCAAAGATGCTGTAGTATCAATTGCTGGCCCCGGGTTTATCAACTTCAGATTCTCGGACACTTTTCTTGTCGAGGCAGCAGAGCGGAATCTTCAAACGCCCAAACAAGGGTATAAAGAAGTAGTGAGGCCGTCTAGAATTATGATCGACTTTGGCGGGCCGAACATTGCGAAAGAACTGCATGTAGGTCATCTTAGACCCCACTTGATTGGGGATGCGCTTCAACGTCTCATGCGTTTTTGCGGAGATGTGATCACGAGCGATATACATATGGGCGACTGGGGAACGCCGATTGGTATGATCATTGCTCAGCTTAAGAAGGAAAAACCATCTCTTGGTTTTTTTGCAGAGGATTCCACAGTAGTATCTGCCTTTAGCCTTTCTATCGAAGAACTCGGTAATTTGTACAAGCGCTCGAAGGCCAGCTGGGACGAGAGCGACGAATTTAAGGACGAAGCTCGTCTTGCTACAGAGGCTTTGCAATCTGGACGGATCAAGGGATACCGTGATCTTTGGAAGCATTTGAGAGATGTTTCATTGGATGATGTTAAGGAAATTTACAAACGTTTGGATGTTACTTTCGACCTTTGGCTTGGTGAGAGCGACGTAAACGAGCTCCTCCCCATTATGATGAAGGATCTCGAAGATCGTGGTATTTCTGAAAGTAGTAAAGGTGCCACTATCATCAGTGCGGCCAAGATGGGGTTAGATAACTCGCCACCACTCATGTTGCAAAAAGGGGATGGTGGGTACACTTATGCTGCGACAGATTTAGCAACTATCTGGGATCGTGTAACTAACAGAGGTGCAGAACAGATAATTTATGTTGTTGACAACCGTCAAAGTCAGCACTTTCAGCAGGTCTTTGCAGCAGCACATCTCGCGGGGTATGCACAGCCCACAACGATGTTGCTTCACGCTGGCCACGGCACGATCAATGGCAAGGATGGGAAACCATTCAAAACGCGCGATGGCAAAAGCGTTAAGTTAAAGGATGTTCTTGATATTGCTGTGCAGAAAGTTCGCGATGAGATGCCTCAGCCTGGCGAGCAAGGAGCAACGGCAGAAGAGATAGAGAAAATTACAAACCAAATTAGCATGGCCGCAGTTAAATTTCAGGAATACATCAACAGCCGGAACACAGACTACGCCTTTGATATCGACAACTTTACGACGTTTGATGGCAAAACGGGCCCTTACGTCCAGTACGCTGCGGTGCGTTGCAAGGCTATAATTAACAAGGCGAGTGCGGCCAATATCTTAGACGGAGAGATGGTGGTTTCGGATAAGACTGAAAGAGAAATGCTGCTCAACTTGCTACGTTTCCCCGAGGCAATTGAAACAGCTTATACGAGAAAGGAGCCCAGTCTTGTTGCGGCTCATGGCTACGGGTTAGCTCAGATTTTTAGCAGGTTCTATAACACTCTTCCCGTTCTTAATGAGCCAGACCAAACGATACGTGCCTCTCGTTTAAAGATGGTGAGCTATGTACAGAACCAGATGGGGGCTTGCTTTTCTCTATTAGGGTTACCAGAGCCTTCACGCATGCTACGTAAAGATTACGGAAATCAGCTGAAAAGAGTGCCTCGAAACGAACTTTAAGGTCTTATGATGATCGATAGAGCCGTAAGCATTTTAAGAGATTTAGTCAATTTTAATACGACAAGCGCAGTATCAAATGCGCCCCTTATTGATTATGTGTGCGATTATCTTTCTCCATACAATAACGTTGATATTGCCGTTATAGATAATGGATGCGATCCATCGGATCCTGATACGGGGGTGCTTAAGGCAAGTCTTCTTGTACGTGTGGGGCCCGATGAACAGGGCGGCATTATGCTTTCGGCTCACACGGATTGCGTTCCCGTCAATGTCAGCGAGTGGAAGACCCCTCCCTTTACTTTGGCCCAACAGGGCGGCTTTCTCTATGGCCGTGGCACAACAGACATGAAAGGATTCATAGCTTGTGTTTTAGCAGAAATACCGGAGTGGAGTACATCTGACCTTCGCAAACCCATTTACCTCGTTCTTTCACACGATGAAGAACTGGGGTGCCTTGGGGTTGATGAGGCTCTGCGCGTTATCAATAAACACAACATACTCCCGGACCTTTGTATTGTTGGCGAACCAACGGAGATGCAAGTTGCATTTGCGCACAAAACGAGAGCCGATATCGATCTGACCTTTTCTGCGACAGGAGGGCATGCTTCGAAAATAAGAGATCAGGGGATTACCTGTGCAAATATGATGTGTGCACGCCTAATTCGCCATATGGAAATACATTGGGATGCGATAGCAGCTGAACTTAATGGTGATGGGCTTGTGACTCCCCCCACCTTTGCTCCGACTGCATGGAACACGCCAGCTACGCATAACGTAATTGCATCGCGCACGACTACACATTTAGACTTTCGCGGTGCACCGCGTGTTTCAGCGGAGAAAATAGCAGAGACGTTGCGCAAGCACGCAGCTTTGGTTCTTTCTGATATTAGAAAAGAGAAAACAGGTCATGCTAATATCGATATTCAGGTTCGGATAGGCAATAGGGGGTTCTGTTGTCAGGAAGATGGAGCCTTGAATTTGGCCAGACATATTGCCGCAAGAGACACACTTACAACTGTCGATTATGTATGTGAAGCAGCCAAGTTCCTTGAGGCAGGCATTAAAAATACCGTTGTTTGTGGCCCTGGCTCCATTATGCAGGCCCATAAACCGAATGAATTTATAGCCCTAACAGAATTAGAATCCTGTTTACAAACGATGCAANNAAGAATTGGGGTTTTTAGTCGCAAGCCAAACGTTTTTTCGTTAACGTGACACAGAGGATCATATGTCTGTCGTAAGTCGCAATTGGGATGAAATCATTAAGTGGGATAATGTTTACAACGGAAAGTTAGTTGTCGTCAGGATCGATAGTGCCCTTTCGGAAGATGTTGAGACAATTCGACGTCTGGGCAAGCAGATTGCTTTTCTGCGACGTGCGATGAACTTGAAGATAATAGTGGTTCAAGGTAGTCGAAGTAAAATTGATACTGCTCTTCAAGAAAACGACCTCCCCGTCAGAAAAGATCAAAACACCGGAATGACCGAACTTGATGCAGTTTCAAGCACAGTAGCCGACACGGCTTTGCGTGAGTTAAACGGGAGAATTGCAGAGGATTTTCAAAAAGCCAGCAAAGGGAGCATTAAAACCATCAGTTTAGCGGGTTATGATAAGAAGGCGATCGAACTACACCCACTTAAAGATTCAGATCATGAGATTGGATCCGCAGACCTAATTGTTGAAAAATCTGTTTTTGGGTCTATGCTGGACGCGCAGAACGAACTCTTTGTGCCAATTGTCTACCCTTTTTGTGCTGTTCCTGGCCCAAAGACGGCGTTGCACAATATGGTTAGCGTTGATGCAGATGCTGTTGCTTTGGCAATTGCGAGGGATATGAACGCTCACCGTCTCATAATTTGTTCGAATGTGCTTGGTGTTCTTGGGCAAGAGGGGGCTCTCATCCCTGAAATATTTACCGATGAAATCCCATCAATGATTGCCCAGTCGAAAGTTAGATTTGACATGATTGCACGGCTGACATCGGCAGGGAAAGCCGTCGAGGAAATGAGTCAGGGAGCAGTTGTGATTATGGATGTTCGCTACCCGGATAGCCTTCTAAATGAGTTGCTCTCAGACCAGGGGGGCGGAACATTAATCCGTCGTCGCCCCACCCGCCCGGCTCAACGGGACTTCCACTTTGTTAGAGCTGCAGAACTTCAAAAGAGGTTAACAGGATAACCTGATGGTATCCACTTGTTTATATAAGCGTCATCACTTTCGGATCCGGTGATGAGATTATCTCGACCTTTTTATCTGAATAAAATCCATTGAACCCACTCTGCATGGCCATGCCATAAGCTCCCATATTTGACACAGCGATAAAGTCGCCTTCTTCTATGTCGTCCGGCAGATAAATTGGCCCCAGAATTGCGTCAGAAGAATCGCACGTGGGGCCGTAAAGTTTAAATGCTTTTTGTGCGGGATCATTTGCGGGACTGTTATCTTTTGCATAAATGACCCGCATATCCTTGTGCACTTTGAGCCAGCAACAATCGAACAGAGCCCCATACCCTCCATCATTGAGATGGAGAGCATCGTCTTTTCGAAGCTCAACGCGTAGGATAAGCGTCGTTGACCGGCCGCATAATGCCGTGCCGGGTTCAGCCCAGAGTTCACAATCTTTAGATAAACCCATCGTTTTAATTTCGTTCTGAATTATCTCAAGATAGTTTGCAAGTGGTGGCACTTTATTGTTGCTGCTAGGCACTGGAAAACCTCCACCGATATCCAAGATGTCTAATTTGACGTTAGCCTCGCGCAAAACGCGCTGTGTTAGCTCAAGTGCAAAAATGTAGGAATTTGGATTCATCGTTTGGGATCCCACGTGAAAAGATAGACCAAGGCGTCGTGACTTCAGCGATGCTTCTTGCAAAAGAGAGACAGCAAGCTCTGGCGATGCACCAAATTTCTCTGACAGCGGATGAAGAGCACTTCCCTTGGGGAGGGCCAGCCTGACAAATAGGTTCAGGTCTGTAGCATCATTTGTTTCTTGTCTGATCTTTTGAAGCTCTTGAAAGCTGTCGAAGACAAAGGTTCTTACTCCGTAATCGTAATAG
Source organism: Rhodospirillaceae bacterium (assembly GCA_003486725.1). Lineage (GTDB taxonomy): Bacteria > Pseudomonadota > Alphaproteobacteria > UBA9219 > UBA9219 > UBA8914. The sequence goes on along the minus strand of DNGD01000064.1, from coordinate 12,674 downwards.
GATGCGGAGATTGCTTCGCGGGCCTTCACCGTGTTCATGAAGGCTAGGCAGGATTCAGGAAAAAGACCTTTAATGAGACGAATTTCGTCCATAGAGGCTACGTCAAAATGACAAATGCCGGCTGATCCTAATTGTTGTAAAACGTATTTGTCCGGATTGGATTTTACAGCGTAAAAAGTCTTACCAGAAAAATGCTTAAGAAAGAGCGTCGCAGCTTCTTTGATTTCATCAGGATGCATGCAGTAGAGCGGTTTATCTGGCAACAACTTCTGTACGGCGGCTTCAACGCTAGTAAAGCATGCGATTCCATTTGGCGCGTTTGCTGCGGCCATGATTCTATTTTTTTCGCTCGTACCGTATAAAACGGACTTAAGAGCCCCTCTTTCTTTAGCCATATAACCCGTCTCCCTTTGCGAAGGAGCGCAGAAGAATCCTCTCACCGTCTTTGTCATCCAAAGACGGCGCACCAAAAGATGCGGACGGGGAGAAACGGAAATGGACATCTGCCACGCAGGACAAATACCCTTTCATACCCGGCCCAAAGTTTCTTTGCCTTGCAACGAAGGCTACCCCCATTTTGCAATCTTTGCTCTACGAGAGGTCTCTGCTGCTCACCACTTTACCCTGAAACGCCGTCATGACATTCCAAGCAGGCAAAGCGTCGTTACATAAACCATTGGGGAACGAAACAGGTGGCAATCCGCCTTCGTCCTTGGGCCAGTGGTACGTGCGCTTCTATTGAGTGGAAAGTAATTGAAATTTTCTATAAATCAATAAAAAAACGAGGTCGGCCCATCATGAAAAGCTTAACAGGTTAAAAAAGGAGATTTCTAGGGCTTAGAGAGCTCTGGCACACCAAAATAGAACCATTCTTCCCCTGTTTTTGCCCAAGGCTTGGGGAGAATGATGTGTCCATCGCGAGGTGCCCTTTCGCAGCTGCCATCCTTATAGACGGCAATCACTTCCCCTGCGCGAATTTTATCAAGGTTCTTCCATATTTTCGTTAACTCGCCTTCTTTTTGTTTAAGGACGATCTTGTATCCCCTCACCGCTCCTTGTTTCTTGGCAGGCTTGCGGCGCTTGGACGTGCCTTCGATTAGGTTGAGATGCGCAAGTGCATTTTCTATGGCTGTTAAAGCAACCTTAGTGTTTTTGGGATCGCTATGCTGGCCGCACTCGATCACCACGCCTGGCTTTTTGTGTTGGTGCGCAAAAGAAACCGTATCTCCCGCGTTAACATTTTTCTTACCTAACGCTTCGTACATCTGTATCCAACCAGTAATAATGCATTCGACTTCGAAACACTGGCAAAATGCTTTCGTCCTCTTATCGTTGAAGTCTCGAAAAACCGCAGGTGCGCCACGCGTATGAAAGGAGTGGATATCCAAAAGCCAATCACACTCTTTGATCAGGCGCACAATGGTGTTCGCAAGAAACTCTTCATAACGCTTCGGGTTTTTGTGTTCTTTTATGACGCGGTTAAGATTAACGTCAACAAAACGAATATCCCTTTTGTGAGCCAAGGGATTTGCGACTGGCAAAAAAGTGACAGTTCCGGCTTTCAATTTCCATTTGCCACGACGAAACAGTTCAATGGCTCTTTGAATCGCGATCTTGCCACAAATCTCGTTGCCATGGATTGACCCCAACACGAGAAGATGCGGTCCCTTGTTAATCGAGGAAAAGCGCGTGATATCGTGTGATTCATTCATGTGTTTTCCTTGAAACCCATCTTCATGAAGATGGGTGCAATGCCAAGAGATATCCGTTTGTTTTTCCTGACCGCATAATTGAAGTGCCTTTATAGCCGTGCGCCAATAACTGGCTAGTTCTTTCGTATTCTTTTTCTGGATTGATCCAAATGGTCGACTCGCTACATGCTGGCTGGACCGAGGCTGCTTCTCTGTGAACAAAGAAAAGCCGACAACCATCGGATGGATCTGTGTCGGCGCTTATGACGTTAAACCCAAGTTTGAGCAGCCCCTTAAGACTTGCCGGATTGGATACGGCAATCTCACTCATGATGTGTTGCCGATTTAACTTAAAACAGATCTCGATCCGCGCCGCAACAAGCTGAGGATGAACTCCATGGTTTCTATAACATGGATGAACCACAGCATTTTGGAGAACGCCCAAGGCGTTTGGATTACAAGGTAAATTTTTAGGAGAGAGGATCATGTCCGCAACGGGCCAACTATCGTTCGGCATTGCAAGAATCCCGTAAGCTATCAGGTCTCGCCTTCCTTCATGTTCAGCAAAGATACCGCACATTCTCCCCCAATCCGTCATTCTGACATGAAACTGTTCCCTGTTTTTGGGAATCATGACATTTTTTCTTTCTGGCTCCAAGGCATCAACAACAATTTTTTGAAGGTGGAGAACATCAGATAAGTGGGGGGCGGAAAGCGGCAATATCTCTGATAGGGAAGGCGCGTGATCCAGTACTGCAGGCGTTTGGTCTAACATGATAGTTTTCCTTTATATGAATGAACAAAAACAAATCAAAAAATGTATTAGTATCGTCGCAAACGCGAAATGCAATGTGCGACCACCCCGCACCCATTTGCTAAATGTAACTGGGATGTACACAAAAGACGTATAGCCTTGAAAGGGATGTTTCCACCACCGAGCACCGAAGACGCATGTTCGTCGTACATAAATCTACCTAATTCGAATAAGATACAGAAAATCAACATAAGGGCATGAGCTACCCTCGGCAGCTAAATGAGCCGTCGTCGCAAAAAGATGATTTTTGTTTCTTTCAAAGGCAATCTCCCGTTGGAGCCATTCTCATGTTTAGACCAGCTTCTGTCAATACTTATTGACGATTTTAAGCATATTGATATTAACATTAATAAGAGTGCCGATTTTATCGGTTAACCATAACCTTCCCTGTAACATCGAGATTATATCTGATAAAAAGGAAAACGCCTCACTGGTGAGGCGTTCCGATGGAGAATAAAATGGATAGCTCAAAGCACGACCAGGACAAAACAATGGAAACAGAAACACCTGCATGGTTCTCACGCCTTTTAGACGACGGGTTCATTCCTTATGTTGCGACATCTGCACATCTTTTGACCAGTCTTAATTTGAAGCCCTTTGGTGTCCAACTACAAGCTTTCGCGATGCAAAATCCTAATGACAAACCTTTCCTGGACGCCTACCTGTCGGCTAATTTCCTGAGCTTTGGATCTAAGGACGAAGACTATAAAATGCCAAGTTGGGTTTATGTGGATTGCGTTCTTCTACCGGAGTCGGTCGTTGGCTTTATGCTCCCCAAATCCAAAGTTCCCGCAGATCTTCTTGAGGGCTTCCGTCAGGACTCGCCGGAAAGCTATGAGGGTATGACTCACATACCACTTTCGGGACAAATTGATTCACATGCCATTGATGGCAGTTTTGTCAACTTTTCCCTTTTTAGTCTGGGACGCAGGGTAAACGGCTTTAAGCAGCTCGCGCTATATACCAAGGCCTTGTCCACCGAAGTGCATGGCATGAGAAACAGCGGTAAGGAGTATCGTATCATTGGACAATACGACAACCCATCGTTGAAAGTGCATGGCGGCATGACAACAAATCTTGAAATTGATCAAGCTATTGTCCCCTTGCATCCAGGCAAGGATATGACGTTCGTTCTTAAAATGAAAGTGGATTACGATCCTCTAACTCTTGACACGCCCCGTCAGCCCGTGGTGCCAACCTTCTGGCTGAATGCAAAGGATATTACTGCCAAGCGTCAAATGCAGGACGAAATGAAGGATGGAAATACATTTTCTATTGTGCCGCCCTACGCAGAACGGCGGAACGAAGGAATCTACTTGCCAATCTTGAAAAGTGGCCCCAAGTTATAACTGCTTTGTCCATTGGAAAATTTGAACATCTAGGAGTTAAAAATGACTACTGCTGTAATCGCCTTCTCAGGAGGGTTGGATACGTCTTTTCTCGTGCCTTACAGCCGTGAGGCTTATGGAGTTAAGCGCGTTATCACCTGCACCGTCAACACTGGTGGCTTTAGTCCTGAAGAGGCTGAAAAGATTGCGGCGCGCAGCAGAGAAGTAGGTGCGGACAAGCATCTTTTTGTTGACGGCTCACAGTCTTATTATGATGAGATCATTCAATACATGATTTTCGGAAATTGCACACGCGATGGCTATCCCCTATGCGTCAGTTCTGAGCGTCCCGTCATTGCCAAATACGCGCTTGATGCCTGCCGCGAGGAAAAAGCGGATATGTTCATCAATGGCTCGACGGGTGCCGGAAACGATCAATATCGCTTTGACGTGGCCACTCAGGTTCTTGGCCAAGGCAAAGTCGTTGGCAAATCGCCAATCCGCGAATTTGACATTACACGCGCCTTTTCTGCCGATTATTTGCGCAAGCATAACATCTCTGTCACGGAAAAAGGCACAACCTATTCTTATAATGTCGGCCTGTGGGGTATTTCCATTGGCGGCGGCGAAACGCACAAATCCGATGGCTTGATTCCCGAGGAAGCGTGGTACAGCCATCCCGATCCCAAGGCCACGGAAGGCGTTTTAGACATTACATTCGAAAAAGGAAATCCGGTTTCGGTAAACTTTGAAGAACAAACGACAACGGGAGCTGTTGCAATCATCCGCCGGATTACAGAAATTGGAAACAAGTTCTGTATAGGCCGGAATTATTACCTCAGCACCACGTCACCCGGTAAAAAAGGTCGCATCGCTTTTGAATCTCCTGCCGCTGACATTTTGTACGAAGCCCACAGCCGGCTTGAAGCCATCGTAATGACTCAAAGCCAGATTTCCGGCAAACGCGCGATTGCCGAAAAGTTCGGAGAAATGCTGCACGAAGCTAAAATGTACGATCCTTATATGGATGATATGAAGGCGCTCATGGTCAGCTCACAGCGGCGCGTAACGGGAACGGCCAGAGTCTATCTAGCGCAAGGCATGATTAAGGCAACCACGGTGACAAGCCCATACGATCTGCTTGGTGTTAAGGGTGCCGTTTACGGTGAAACATCAACGGCCTACACGGGTGCGGATGCGGCAGGTAGCACACTTATCCACGGGTTTGAGCAAAGGCTTTACTATTCTTTGGAAAAGGACAAGTCCAGAAGCATGTTTATTGGCATTCAAGGAAGTTAAAGGTAGCCTTGATATTTAATCTTTGAGAGGACGGCGGCTATCAGCCGCCGTTCGTCCATAGAAAATGGAGGCACTTGTGCTATTTGCTAACGCTTATTCCGAAGCTATCGACTTGCTGAAGGAGTTAATTAAGATTCCGTCATCTTCTGGTAGAGAGGATGCGGCAACTCAATTTCTACAGTCAAAACTCAAATTATACTTTCCTCAAAGTCGTATGGATCGCAAAGGAAACAATCTGGTTGTCGAGAGTATCGGCGAAACCGATGGGCCTACGCTTCTTCTGTGCAGCCACCTTGATACGGTCGAAGCACTTGATAGCTGGACTTATGATCCGTTTGGCGCACAGCAAGTCGGCGACAAGCTTTACGGGCTGGGATCCAACGATGCAGGGGCTTCTTTGGTCAGCTTAATTGCGGCGATGCGTCTGATTGGAAAGCCCAAGGCTGGAAGAATCATTCTCGCTCTGGTTGCCGAAGAAGAAGTCGGCTCACAAGGCTTTTATACGATTGAGCCTTCTTTGCCCCGCTATGATGCAGCCATTTTCGGGGAGCCAACCAACCTTAAGATGGCGACTTCCATGCGTGGAGCGATGAGGCTAAAGTTGCGCTCGCGCGGCATTGGTTGTCACGCATCCGTGCCATGGGAAGGCGACAACGCGACAGACAAGTTTGTCCAAGACATCCAAGCGCTTCGCGCCATTGATTTAAAGGACGACTCGCCCTGGGGTGGGTCGACGATTGAGCCCACACTGATCAACGGAGGCAGAACGGCCAATCAAATTCCGGACCTGATCGAAACGACGCTGGATGTTCGCACGACGCCCAAGAAAAACAATGAATGGATTTTGCGTTCCATCCAAGATGCAGACATGGAAATTGAAGTACTCTTCAACCGGCGTAAGCCCATGTTCAATGATCCTCAATCAAAAATCGTCAAGGCTTTTCAAAAACATTACCCATCCCTAGACGAATGCGTTTTTGATGGAACTTGCGACATGGCCTTTGCCACGGCTCCCAGTATTATTTTGGGACCGGGTGAGCTTAAGGTCGCGCATGTTGCTGATGAATATACAGAGCTTTTGGCGATAAAAGAGGCCATCTCTGTCTATAAAAGCGTTATTGAAACCTATCTTTCTGATTGTGGAGAATCTTAAATGAAACGCGCAAAGAAAACGGAAAAGAAAAACGTCGCCGCAAATCCGATGTGGGGCGGACATTATGCACAAGGGCCTTCCGCGATTATGGCCGAGATCAACGCATCCATCGACGTAGATAAAAGGCTGTACGCGCAAGATATCCGCGCATCGAAAGCGCATGCCAAGATGCTCGGCGCGTGCGGGATCATCGCGCAAAAAGACGCCGCCGCAATCCTGAAGGGTCTCGACAAAATCGAAAGAGAAATAGAGACAGGAGCGTTCGTTTTTTCCAAGGCGCTCGAAGACGTTCATATGAACGTGGAATCGCGTCTTTTTGATTTGATCGGCGAGCCTGCCAAACGGCTGCATACCGCCCGTTCGCGCAACGATCAGGTTGCCACGGATTTTCGCCTTTGGCTGCGCGACGCCATCGATGGGCTGGACGTAGCCTTGAGCGATTTGTTGATAGCGCTAGCAGAACGCGCCGAAGAACACGCCGCGCTTTTGATTCCGGGTTTTACACATATGCAGCCCGCCCAGCCCGTAACACTGGGACACCATCTGCTGGCCTACACAGAAATGCTAAGCCGCGACCGTGCGCGCTTTGCCGATTGCCGTGGACGTGTGAATGAAATGCCTTTGGGTGCCGCCGCGCTTGCGGGTACATCCTTTCCGATTGATCGCAAGATGACGGCCATGGAACTGGGCTTCGCGCGGCCTATGGCGAACTCAATGGATGCCGTCTCAGCGCGGGATTTCGCGCTTGAGTTTCTGGCGGACGCCGCAATCTTGGGCGCGCATCTCTCGCGTCTGGCCGAGGAGATCGTCATCTGGTGCAGCCCAAGCTTTGGTTTCATTACACTCACAGAAGCCTTTACCACCGGCAGCTCCATCATGCCGCAAAAACGCAATCCGGATGCTGCCGAACTGGTACGCGGCAAAACGGGGCGACTGCTCGGATCTTTCAACACATTGTTCGTCGTGTTGAAAGGCCTCTCCCTGACCTATGCAAAAGACTTGCAAGAAGACAAAGAGCCCGTATTCGACGCCGTAGACACGCTGAATCTCATGATCGCGGCGATGGCAGGAATGGTGCGGGATTTCAAGGCCAACAAACCCGCTCTCGACAAGGCGCTGCAAAACGGCTTTCTCACAGCGACCGATCTGGCCGATTGGCTCGTGCGGAATCTGAACATGCCTTTCCGGCAGGCGCATCACGTCACTGGCAAACTTGTCCGCATGGCTGAAGAGAAAGCCTGCCAGCTTGACGGCCTCGCGCTGTACGAAATGCAAGAAATCGAGCCGCGCATCACAAAGGATATCTTCTCCATCCTTACCCCTACCGCTTCGGCCAAAAGCCGCAAGAGCCACGGCGGCACTGCACCCGCGCTCGTGAAAAAGGCCGCAAGAAAAGCGAAGCAAGCCGCATCTACGCGCCCTGCACATTGAAAAAAGGCCGAAAGGTCTTATCTCGCGGCTTTTCCACGCTCCGTCGTCAGAGGCGTCGCTTTGTCCCACATGGAGTGAAACTGCTGTCTATAAGCTTCCGCCATCTGCGATGATCGAATGACGATGATTTTTGGCGATGGATCGGCGTCGAAAAGGATCGACGCGAACTTGTCTCCGTAAACGTAGAATGGAACCGAGTTCACGTAGTGTTTCGACAAATGCCTATATTCGCAGTAAGCGGCGCAGTCGAGCTTCGTTGGGGTCTCCTTCAGAATGCACTTGAATGAAATGTTCGATTTTATCTGAGTCATGCGGTCAATGTGCACACGATCTTCCGAAGGGTTCAAAACCTTCAAAAATGGCTTCTCCGATGCGTAAAGCGTGACGATCTCGCCACCCTTTTTCCTGCTGAACTCATAAACGTCATCAAGAAAAGCCATAAGGCCATCAGGTCCCTGATAGACGACGATGTCCTCGGGACGACGGCGCACGCCATCCGGATCGATGAACTCAAGACCCGCATCTTCCAGCGCGCGGCGCACGGAAGCCATGGTCTTTCCTCTCGGCGAAATAAACCCAACCTCAAGCCGTCGAATGGTCGCAATCGATATGCCGGAAGTCCTCGCTAAATCTTCCTGCGACCAATCAAGTAAAACGCGCGCAGCCTTCAGTTGCCGCGCTTTTATATAAGCTGTCTGTTGCATGCGTATGATCTCCAATAAGGAACATCATTATCTGTATTTCATTGAAAAACAAATAAAATCTTCTTTTGTCTGCAAATGAGCGGTGGCATATCGCCGCCTGATATCTACGTGTTCTTTTCGCGGAACAATGGGTTGGTTGCATGACCGTAAGCGCAAACAGATCGAAAGGTATGTTGTTTCAAGAGCCTTGATTCTGAGAAGATCAGGGTAACGTACAGGAGGAGATGTTATGGATATTTGTCACAAGAATTTGGAAGATAAGTTTTTCTCATACACGGATCTGATCGCCGTCCCCATTGAGGAGAATGGCGAGGCAATGGTTATGATCGATAAAACAAATGGCGTGCGCACTTTTTGTCTTGATCCAGATATGCGGTCCTTCACGGGCTCTGATATTTTTGTGAGAGACAGCGTGCTGAAGAAATTGGAGCTCGCACAAAGCGAAATCGAGATGATTTGGCAAGGCGCTTCACTGGAAGTAGTTTACGGCTATCGTCACATCGACATCCAGACCGGACTGTTTGTAAACGCCAAAAGCGACATCTTGAAGCGCAATCCAAAATGTTCAGAAGAAACGCTTAACGAGCAGGCGCACATTTTTATAGCGGTACCAGAGGTTGCTGGGCACCCAACAGGCGGGGCCGTGGATGTGCGTATTGTTACCAAGAATGGCGCGTTCGTGGACATGGGAACAGCTGCCCACGATTTTTCAAAGGCCAGCTATGTATTCTCACCCCTTATCAGCAAGGAAACGTGGCAGAATCGCCAGTTGCTGAGAGCAAGCATGGTCAAAGCCGGCTTCGCTCCCTACGACGGCGAATGGTGGCATTTCTCTTATGGTGATCGTGAGTGGGCGGCCTACTACAGGCGTAACAAGGCCGTGTATGGGCAGATTAAGTTCTGTTTATGAAGGTGTTTTGCATATTTATCAATTTCTGCACTCACGCAGCTGTCCGCGCAGAGTTGCATAATCCTGCAGAGCTGATGGATAGTTGACATCCGGTAGCGCTGCCTTCACTTCCTCAGCTAACCTCTCCTGAAACTCGCGACTGTACTCCTTGATCGGCGGGCAGACGCAGGCGGGATTAGAACTTGCCGTCTCGCAGGCGCTTAACGAGATCAGCGCGAGTGCGAGGAGCGTCCATCGTTGCACGAAGTTGGGCATCTTTAATCTCCACGATTTTCTTGAGTTGGTCATAGCGTTCGGCAGTGCGGCCCGATTGGCGCGCGCCGAGGAGGACGGCGGCCACAGACGCGGCAAGTGCGCCCCAGCCGATGATTTTGATGAGATTGTTGAAAAACCAGCCCGATATAATCGCCCACATCAGCGCAGACCTTTCCGGCTGTCGTCAATCCGCGCCCAGATCATAATACCAACTCCGATTAATGTGATAGCCAGCAGGAGCCACTTGGCTATGTCGAGGTATGGCACCAGCGTTTGCAAGGTGTCACGCGCTGGGTCGAGGCTATCGCGAACGAATTCCAACGCCCCAAGACCCACGGTTGCCACTGTAGCGGCCTTTCCGCCCCTTACGGTGCGCGTGTGTTGCAAGTTTTTGGTCGGAGGCTCCACACCTGCCAACACCAAGGCTTTGTCTAGCTGTGCGCCCGTGTACGGCTGCTTGCCGTTTTCATAATGGACGATGGCCGTGACAACGGCATTGAGATGCTCGTATTTGTGCATGTCCAGCACTACATCGAGTGCGAAGCCAGTCTTTTCGGAAACCGCCTTAGTGTAGGTAACCGTGTCGTTCTCGGTACTGGGAGCGTAACGCCCAATAATCTGACGGATCGTGCGTAGGCCATGTTTGTCTTGATATTTGATAAGCGTCCGAGCCAGTGCCCGAATGCCGTACACAGCGCTTTTGAACACAAAGAATGCTGTGTCCGTCTGGGTCGCGGCCAAACCTTGCCATGGGTCTTTGGTGCGGCGCAGATTGCCGGGGTTATTGTTGCGGATGCCGCGAGGTTCGGATTTTGTAGTCATGGTGTTTCCTTTCGTTTTGGCAAAGAAAAAGCCGCTCAAAAGCGGCTGGGAGAGTCAGCGAGAAACGGCTTATGACCCTTTGGCCGACCACCAATGCAGGACGTTATCGAGAATGAATCCTGCGATAGCACCGAGGGTTAGGATCACGGCGAAACCGCCCTTCCAGCGGTTCGCAAGGCGGTCGAGTTGGTCGAGGCGCGTGTCGATCCCATCCACCTTGGTTTTGAGTTCGGACACGGCGGCGATAAGGCTGGCAACTTGCGCTTCCAACCGTCCGATGCTGCGGAAGTATTCAATCTGTTCGTTTGGACTCATGGGCGTGTTCTCCTGTTCCCGCTCGGTGAGCGCGGGTTGCATTTGGGTTTGAGGCATGATTGTTATCCAGCGATAATGATGACAAGGGGCTGTTGCGCCGTTCCTGTGGCAGCGGCGACGTTCTGGCGAAGAACCTCCATAGCTGCTTGTGTAATCCGTCCGTGGCGCGAGGCTGGACGGCGGACGACTTCTATCGCCGCCTGTGTTATGCGCAGATCTGCGTTCGTCGGCTTGCGAACTACTTCAACGGCGTTTTGTGTAACGCGCAACATTACGATTGCACCTTATAGCCAAACTCGGCGGCGTTGATGTCGGCCTCTGTCCACGCCGCTACGGTGGCTGGGTTTTGGTTCCAGATCGTGCGATGATCAATATAGGAGTCCGTTAACGTCAAGTCAGCTCCCTCGTAGTTAGTCGATCCAACCCGTGCAACGGCGCGAAGGAGACGTGTTCCCGCATCGTCCTTGCGGGCGAGAATGTTGGCTTGAACGCCAAGAATTGAGGCATTCAGCGCCGTAAGGTCGGCAAAGGTGAAGCTGTCGATATGCCCCACCGTTTCACTGGCGTTGTAACTGGTGTCGTCGTCCGGCGAGGCGTCGTCTGCGTTCTCCCAATTGGTAGCGCTGCCTGTGGGTGTGAACTGCGCCGAAGCCCCCACGCCGGACGGATAGATCGCGTCCACGCGCACGTCGCCGAGATAGCTGTTATTGACCGTGCCTGTTGCATCGCAGATATAAAAATCGTCGTACCAAACTTGAATCGTTGAGGGGAATCCATTGAGGCGGATCGAGTTTGCCGTGGTCAATGTTGAAGAATATTTTGTGTCGCCCGTGAAGGTGGCCCAGACCTCGCCGTTTACGCGGACTTCGAACACGCCGCCACTATCGGCAATAGTGAGCTTGGCTTCGATAAAGTTCCATGAATTACCGATGATGGCGTTGGCCGAGGTCGCCAACACCGTGCCGCTTGTCGTTCCCATAACAAGAGCCAAAGCCCCTGTGGGGGTAACACACAAGCAGCACTGCGTATTTCCTAAATTGTCCCGAAACTGGAAGATTGCCCCATTACTCGAAGGGATGGCGGCGATCTTGACTGCCGCGCCGACGATCCATGTTGCTTGTTCATCCAGCGTTTTGGTGATGTAGCCGGACGCTGTGTAAAGACGCACAGCGTTGCTGCCTGACCGCCGCCCTGCATCTAAGGCGACATAGCTGCTGGCTGCAATCTCGTTGTACTTGTAAAGCAGTTGGGCGATGGTCGTAAAATGATCGAACCCGTCGATAAAGCGTAAGGTCATAGTGTTTTCTCCCTTATATGCGAAGGCCAGCCAACGCAAAGCCGATGTCGGCCAGCGTGTCGTCGGGTGTGGATGGGGCAACCAGCGTTAAGACGTCGCCGACTGCAAAATCCGTGTTGCTGGCGCAGGTGAAGGTTGCGGTTGTCGCCGCCGCCGCAAAATCCATCGTGGCAAACTGCGCGCCGTTCTTGCGAAGCAGAAAGGACACTGCGCCCGTTGGTGCCGTTGCCGCTACGCCTTTGCTGGGAGAAAGCCCCGGCACAAATCGCACAGCGCGAGGCATGGGAAAACGAAGGATAATGCTTCCCGCACTTGGCTTGCCGACAAAAGAGCCTCCAATGTCGTAGGGCGCGGCCACGCCAGCCTCAGCCACCACCGAGAAGTCCGCCCCATTGCAGTAAAGGAGTTTGCGCTCCCCACTCCCCACGATACTGGCTGTGCCGGAGGGCGTTTTAACCGTGAGTGAGAATCCTCCCGTTGTCGCATTTTCAACAAAGAGCAGCTTTGCCCGCGCTGGAACGGTAATGATCCGCACCGCTGTCAACGCGCCCGTGAATTTGAGCGCCATGTTGCCCAGCATTTGCGCGTCGGTCAGCGTAAGCGCGGCATCGGCAAGCGCGATGTTGGTGAACTGACATAGAGCCTTGTCCAGCGC
>DNGD01000168.1 GCA_003486725.1 Rhodospirillaceae bacterium | reverse complement strand
TAAAACTGAAAAGAGATGAGCTCCCCTTTGTCCAATGCAACGCGCCCCCTTTTTGTCATAGACATAACCTTCGGGCATGCTTGTCATGAGGCGGCTTAGCGAGGCGTTGCCCAAGCAATCACGCAGAGCACGGAACGTCTCGCGGGGTATAACGGGAACCAAATAATCAAAGGCCTTATCATCAAAGGCTTGATCTATGGTTGCGGCAACAGTCGAGATGAAATCGTTGGCTCTGTCCCTTCTTCTAGTGAAGCGATCTTTGACAATGTTGTGTTCAGAGAACAAACCGCCAGCATCAGTATATGACTTCAACACGCTCAAGTTGCGATTGTCGGCTTCCTTGCTTTCTGGCCGGTTCAGAGGAGCTGTTCGGTTCTCGTTCTGGTAGTTATTGTAGGAACTTTTTTTCCAAGCCCCTCGTGATGCCGCGATTGTTTTGTCTTTACGATAGGTAAAAATGTAAGCCTGTTTACCATCGGAAATAAGAGCCCATATGACGGGGTTTTCTTGGCGGGAAGCAGTGCATGAAGTCATATCAGATATCCTTGTTCTAAAGGGAACGAGAACATTTTGCTTAGGTGATGGTTTCTACGCTTGGCGGTTCATCTCGGGCGTTGTCTTGTTCAAGCCTGTTTGTTATAGCGCGTCCCGCGTTTGTGAGGGTGAAACAATCCTGTGGCTCGAAGGCGTAACGCAAAGAGGCTTGATGAAGCCCTATAATTCTAGTCCAGTGCACGACAGAGTCTTTTGTTGGTCCGTGTTGAGTCATGAAAAAAATCCTTCGCGGTTCATCTCTATTTGAGAAACGAAGAAATAGACGAATCAGGGACCAAAAAAGTAGTGTCGGAATCTACGCAATCATAACTTGTAAAAATGGGGTCATGCCGCCAACAACGCAATCTTGAGCAGGGCCGGCAGGGATTTCGATCTCGTCTTCTTCATGATGTTTGCGCGATGCGTTTCAACGGTGCGTTGGCTTATCCCAAGATCGGCCGCTATGTTCTTGCTTGGATCTCCGGCAAGCACGCGCTCCATAATCTGTCGCTCTCGAGGACTTAAGCGCGCAAGACTCGCGATGGCAGCGTCACGATTTTCTGCAGATCGCGTGGACTCTTCGTTTACTCGAAGCGCCTGTGTGACGCTTGTGAGCAGGTCATTGTGATCGATCGGCTTCTCAATAAAATCTGAGGCGCCGATCTTCATCGATTGCACAGCCAACGCGATATCCCCGTTGCCTGTGATCATGATGGCCGGAATCTGATCACCGCTGCTTCTAAGCTGTTTGATCAGATCAAGGCCGCTTATGCCAGGAAGCATGGCGTCGATCAAAAGGCAGCCTTTAGATCCTGAGCGATAGACGGAAAGAAACTGTTCGCTGCTTTCAAACGCTTCGACAGAATGGTTATGGATTGTCAGCAGGCCGCTTAGGTTCACACGCACGTCAAGATCGTCATCGACAATGAAGACAACAGGAGCAAGTGATTTTCCGGCGTCACTGGATGAGGAGATAGGCTTCTCTTCGGCAAAAGACTGCGTGGCTAAATTGGGCTCTTTTTCTGGATCGTCGTCCTGAACATTTTGCTTTTCGGTATCAAGGAGCGCATCCAAGAGACCCGTCATGGAGTCGAGTGTGTTTCCAAGACGACTGACTACTTTCAAAGTTTCCACATCGTTGATCTTTGATTCCAATATACCCTGAATTAGGTTCAGCGTTTGGAGAGGCTGACGCAAATCATGCCTGACCGTCGCGAGGAGCTCCTCGTACTGGTCAGTCGGAAGAATTTGATTTGATGTTTCCTCTGAGTCTGTTTGTGAGTCTTTTCTTCTGTTGCTCATTGGATTGATCTCCACTTAGACAGATCGCGATTTTGGAAGGAGCCGATGAATGACGTGCAGCAGATCCTGAACTTTGACTGGTTTGCTGAGTTTAACACAGTTTTCGAAAGCGATCTCGCTCAAGGCGTTCGCTGATATGTCGCCCGTCAGAATTATAACCGGAAGCTTGTTTGGAAGCTTCTTTCGGATCTTGGCTGCGGATTCCGTGCCGCTCATGCCCTTTGGCAGGTTGCGGTCGGCGAGAAGGAGATCGGGTCGGACAGCTCCTTTTTCTACTAAATCTAGCGCCTCAACGCCGTCAACAGCCGTTGTGACGTCAAAGCCTTCGCCCGTAAGGAAGATCTCAAGGAGATCGCGCACGTTGCGATCATCTTCGACAACCAAAATTTTGCCCGTGCTGACAACAGGCTTCGTCGCCTTGTTAGGGGTCTCGTGTTGTTGGGGTGCTGGCAGCGGCCCGACCTTGCTCGCTGAGAAAGGCACTTCAATAGCAAAGGTTGATCCCTTGTTTGGGAGAGAGTGAACGCGCACCCCATGCTCAAGTAAATCCCCCAGACGCTTGACAATAGAAAGTCCGAGTCCAAGACCGATGTCACGGTCAGACGGCGCATTGTCGAGCTGACAATACTCGTTAAAGATCGTTTCAATTTCATCCTCAGGGATGCCATCGCCAGTGTCCCAGACTTCTATGCTGAGCATATGGTTGTGCCGACGACACCCAAGCAAAACCGTTCCTTCTTTGGTATATTTAAACGCATTCGCGAGCAAATTGCGGACCATTTGCTCTAGGAGAAGGGGATCGCTTTGGATCGTAAGGCTGCATGGTACCACATGGAAGGAAAGTCCTTGAGCCTTTGCGTGATAGGAGAATTCAGCCTGCAAGTGGCTTAACAATGCATTGATCGGGAAATTGATGATTTCGGGTTGCAACGCGCCCGTCTCAATCTGGTTGATGTTCAGCAGGGAGTTGAGCATTCCTGACATCAGGCCTATCGTTGCGTCGAGCTGTGTGACCAGCTTCTGTCCTTGTGCACTGTGAACGTTCTTTGCCAACAAAACCTGAATCAAAGTGAGTGTTTGCAGCGGTTGGCGCAGATCATGGCTTGCTGCAGCAAGAAAACGAGATTTGGAGAGATTCGCGGTATCAGCCTGCTGTTTAGCCAATTCGAGCAAGTCAGCCCCGTGTCGGCGCTCAGTGATATCGGCAAAGGTGACGACGACGCCTTCGACACGGTTGTCTTCGGTGAGGTAGGGCAATATGCGCCGATTGTACCAGCTCTCAAGCATATCTGTGATCTCTCGCTCAGATGGCGCGAGGGTTCGCAGCACCGTCTCAGCGTCAGTCAGAAGGTCGGCGTCAGGAGCAAGCGCGCTCAGATCCGCAAGTGGCCTGCCAATGTCGCTGGGAATGAGGTTAAAGAGCGACCTGGTCGCGGGGGTGAAGAACCGGATCTTGAGGCTGCGATCGAGGAAGATTGTCGCAACGTTGGTGCTGTTCAAGATATTTTGCATATCATCGGAGGTTGTCCGTTGCCGCTCCAGCGATTCCTGCAATTGGGTGTTGAGCGCGGTAAGCTCTTCGTTGAGCGACTGCAATTCTTCTTTAGATGTCAGCAGCTCTTCGTTGGTTGATTGGAACTCCTCATTGACCGACAGGGCCTCCTCGTTAATGGCCATTTGATTTTCATTCGCCAGCTCAAGTTTGCGAATGGAGCCTTGCAGTTCCGACCGCGTGGCCTCGAGCTCTTGCTCAAGTTCGGCCACACGCGACACTTCTTCCGGCGGAATTTTGCGGTCTGCTTTAGGTTTGCGCGCTGGCTCGTCAATGAAGCAAACCAAAAACAGCTCATCGTGTTCGTTCAGAACGGGCTGCACATCAATACTAAATGAAACCGCAACATTCTTGTGGGTTGTTTGGCCTCCGGCGACAACAACACGCACATGCTGCTCAGCCGCTTTTTGAATAGCGGTTCTGAGTTTAGAGCGGATGTTCAGATCGACCAAAGCAAGCAAATCGTGCGTGGGATGACCGGACGGCACGACCAGATAGCGATCGGTTGATCCTAAGAAATAAAGACATTGATGATTGCTGTTTATCAAGATCGCGGCGGGCGCAAAACTCTTAATCACAAGCCGTTGACAAAGGTCGCCGAAAGCGGCTTGGTTTGTGGCCGTTTGACTGGGTAAGGGTAGGGGGAGTGGGCGTAATCCGCTAACAGCATTTAACGAAAGAGCGCCCTCACCTAATCGCCTTTGGCCGATATGCCGATACAGCCGTTCGGGCTTAGAGATGATGTCGAAGCGACCTTTAACATCGCCGATTGTTTCTGCGTTACCAAGAAGGAGGATGCCTCCCTGCCGTAGCGCAAAATTGAACAACGAAAGAATTTTTGTCTGCGCCTCGGCACTTAAATAGATCATCAGGTTCCGGCACGAGATGAAGTCAAGAGATGAAAATGGCGGATCAATTAGCACATCCTGCACCGTGAAAACGATGGCCGCTCGCAGATCGGGGGAGACCCTGTAGCTTTGGCCTTCCTTAGAAAAGAAACGGGAAAGCCGTTCCGGTGACACCTCTGCTTCAATCGATTCAGGATAGAGACCTGTGCGAGCCGTAACGATGGCATCCGCGTCGACATCAGAGGCAAATACCTGCAGCTTAATGTTCTTCTTCGCCGCTATTATGGCTTCGCGGAAAATCATGGCAATAGAATAGGCTTCCTCGCCCGTGCTGCATCCAGCAACCCAGATACGCAATGGGCGATCCAAAGGCTGATTGCGAACGAGTTCAGGCACAATCTTTTCTGCCAAAAGATCAAACACTTTGGGATCACGGAAAAAATTGGTGACGTTGATAAGCAAGTCCTTGGCAAGAAGCTCAAGCTCCTTGGGGTCGCTGTGAAGAAAGTCGAGATACCGATCCATGCTGTTTGCCTCGATTGAGGCCAAAGCCATGCGCCTGGCAATCCGGCGCTGAAGGGTGCCTCGTTTATAAAGTGTAAAATTGTGCGCGGTCCTCTCGCGAAGAAGCTCGATAATTTCGGACAACCAAGCCGGTGTTGTCGCGCTAGAGGCAGCCGTGCTTTGTTTCTGAGACAAAGATATGCGCCGTTGATATTTGATAAGTGCGGCAGGAATCTCGGCCACCGGCAGAATAAAATCGACTGCGCCTGAGTCTATTGCGCTTCGCGGCATGCCATCATAATCGGCCTCGTCGGGGTTTTGGGCGATAACAAGACCGCCTTTTTCTTTGATCGTCTTCGCTCCGAGACTACCGTCGGCGCCGGTTCCCGAAAGGATCACACAAATGGCTTGCTCGCCGGATGAGGAGGCTAATGAGTGGAGCAAGAAATCAAAGGGAAGGCGCGCGCCGTGCGCCGCTTGGGGCTGCGAAAGGTGAATGGCCCCACCACTGACTGAAAGATAGGTGCCGGGTGGAATAACATAAAGATGTTCCGGTTCTATCGGGGCGCCATCTATGGCCTGCTGTACGGGCATCGTCGTGTGGCTGGCCAGCAGATCGACCATCATGCTTTCATGCGTTGGGTCGAGATGCTGAACGA
>DNGD01000075.1 GCA_003486725.1 Rhodospirillaceae bacterium | reverse complement strand
AGATCATGAAACGTTTGCACCTTCTCCCCCTGCTTTTGGCCCTCCTGACTCCCCTGCCGGAAACGGTACGAGGTGAAGAATCACAGGTCGCGACAGCCACGGGGCTTCCCTTGCCGCGCTTCGCCTCCCTTTACACGGATGAGGTCAATTTGCGCACCGGCCCCGGAACGCGCTATCCGATCGAATGGGTTTATGTGCGGCAAGGCCTGCCCGTCGAGATCACGGCAGAGTTCGAGATTTGGCGGCGCATCCGCGATTGGGAAGGCTCGGAAGGCTGGGTGCATAAAAGCGCCTTGACCGGCAAAAGGTCAGCCATCATCGGCAACGGGAAAAAGACGATCTATGCCAGTGACTCGGCAACGGCAGAAATCCTGGCAACGGTCGAGCCGAACGCAATCGGCCAGCTTCTCGCCTGTCAGGCCAATTGGTGCGAGGTCAAGTTTCAGGACATCAAGGGCTATATGCCCAAGGCGGATTTCTGGGGCGCCTATGCGCAGGAAATTTTTGATTAATCCAGCATCGGGATCGCGTGGCGCATAAACAACGCTTGCAGATCGCCATTCTCCAGCATCTGGCGCATGACATCGTTGCCGCCGATAAACTGCCCCTTCACATAAAGCTGCGGCAAGGTCGGCCAATTGCTGAAATCACGTATCGCGAGGCGCAGGCTGGGATCCACCGTCACATCAATCGCCTTGTAGCGAACGCCCAGAAGTCCCAGAATCTGCGCGCCTTGTGCAGAAGGGCCGCATAGCGGGAAGACGGGCGTGCCGTTCATGAACAAAACAACGAGATCGGAATCCACCTCAGATTGAATGCGATCCAGCACCGAAGGATCGATGAGGCGTTGCGTTCTTTCGTCGGGCGGCTGCGAGATCATGACCGGTCATCCTCTATTACGCGCGTCGTCAACGTCATCCCTTTAAGGAGACCGCCGACGCGCCCCTGTAGCGCGGCAAAAATCATGCGATGCTGATCGGCCAGCGACATACCGCCAAAAGAATGGCTTTCTACCGTTACCGCGTAATGATCGCCATCGCCGCGCAGATCTTCAACCTCGACGTGGGCGTCGGGCAAGGCCTCGGCTATCAACTTGACGATTTCTTCCGCTTGCATCATCGCGCGTCCATTATCCTTCCATATAATCCGGCAGGAAGCTTTCGTGCAGATCGCGAAGCCAAGCCAGATCAACCGTCTCGGCGGCCAGCACGACCTTGTCGCCGCCCGTCAGCCCCAGCAGCATAAAGGGAACACCAGCAGCTTCCGCCTTGGCGATCAGCGCATCGGGATCGCGCGTCGTGACAACATAACGCGCCTGATCCTCGCCGAACCAGAAACCGGCGTCGGTCGCGGGCGCGTCGATCTTGCAGCCCATGTCCCCCGCCAACGCCATTTCGGCGAGCGCAATCATCAATCCGCCATCGGCAACGTCATGGCACGCCGTGATCGCGCGATCGTCGATCAACTGACGCACGAACTTGCCGTGGCGACGCTCGGCGGTCAGGTTCACAGGCGGCGGGGCGCCCTCTTCCTTGCCAAAGATTTCGCGCAAGTACAAAGACTGCCCGATGTGTCCCTTTGTCTCGCCAATCACAAGGACGCTCTCGCCTTCGGCTTTGAACGCCACAGTCATCATCTTGCTGATGTCTTGCATAAGACCGACGCCGCCAATCGCGGGTGCGGGCAGAATAGGCTGGCCGTTCGTTTCGTTGTAAAGGCTGCAATTGCCCGACACGATCGGATAATCGAGCGCTATGCACGCTTCCTTCATGCCTTCGCACGCGCCAACGAATTGGCCCATGATGCGCGGCTTTTCCGGATTGCCGAAGTTCATGTTGTCGGTGATCGCCAGCGGCTTTGCACCGACGGCGGAGATATTGCGATACGTCTCGGCTACCGCTTGCTTGCCGCCCATGACGGGATCGGCGGCGCAATAACGCGGCGAGCAATCAACGCACATCGCAAGGCCCTTGTTGGTGCCTTCAACGCGCACCACAGCGGCATCGCCGCCAGAGGATTGCGCCGTGTTGGTGCCGACATGGCAATCATACTGCTCCCAAATCCAGCGGCGCGAGCACAAATCCGGCGTCGCAATCAGGGTCTTCAAAACAGAGAGTGGCGTCTCGCCGGCAGGGATCGGATAATCCGCCGCATTTAATACAGGCTGCACCGGAGTGGCCTCATAAGGGCGATTGTAAACGGGTGAGCTTTCAACCAGCGGATCAACCTTGATGTCCACTTCCGTTTTGCCGTGACGCAGACAAACGATGCGGCCCGTGTCGGTGAGTTTGCCGATGACCGAATAATCCAGCTCCCACTTCTTGAAGATGTCTTCGGCTTCTTTTTCGTGGCCAGGCTTCAAGACGAAAAGCATACGCTCCTGACTTTCCGACAGCATGATTTCATAGGCGCTCATCGCGTCTTCGCGCAAAGGCACCTTGTCCAGATCAAGCTCGATGCCAAGCCCGCCCTTCGAGGCCATTTCAACGGCGGAGGATGTAAGACCCGCCGCGCCCATATCCTGAATGGCGACAACGGCTTCGGTGCCCATCAACTCAAGGCACGCTTCGATCAGTAATTTTTCGGTGAACGGATCGCCGACTTGCACCGTCGGGCGCTGGCTTTCCGCGTTCGCGTTAAACTCGCCCGACGCCATCGTCGCGCCCTTGATGCCGTCGCGGCCTGTCTTTGAGCCGACATAAACCACGGCGTTGCCGATACCGGCAGCAGCAGACGTAAAGATTCGTTTCGCGTCCGCGAGACCAACCGTCATCGCGTTCACAAGATTATTGCCGTTATAGCTGGCGTGGAAGTTCGTCTCGCCGCCCACGGTGGGAACGCCCACGCAGTTGCCATAGCCGCCGATGCCCGCGACAACGCCGGAGACCAGCGAACGCGTTTTCGGATGGCTGACTTCGCCAAAACGCAAGGCGTTCAAATTCGCAATCGGACGCGCGCCCATCGTAAACACGTCGCGCAAGATACCGCCCACGCCCGTCGCCGCACCTTGATAGGGTTCAATATAGGACGGATGATTATGGCTCTCCATCTTGAAGACCGCCGCTTGACCATCACCAATATCGATCACGCCCGCATTTTCGCCCGGCCCCATGATGACTTGCGGCCCCGTCGTCGGCAGCGTCTTCAGCCATACGCGCGTGGATTTGTATGAGCAATGCTCCGACCACATGGCGGCGATGACGCCGAATTCGGCCTCTGTCGGCTCACGGCCCAAAACACGGAGGAGCACGGCGTATTCGTCGCGCGCCATGTTATGTTCGGCGATCAGCTTTTCAATCTCGGGGCTCATGGTCATGGTGTTTTCCTGTGCTGTCATATTTACTACCCCTTACCCAATCGCCTTCAACAAACTTTGAAACACCTTGATCCCGTCGGTGCAGCCATGCAAAGGCTCGGCCACGCGTTCAGGATGTGGCATCATGCCCAGCACGTTGCCCTTGTCATTCATAATCCCCGCGATATCGTTCATCGACCCGTTAGGATTATCGATATAACGGAACGCCACGCGCCCCTCGCCTTCTAGCTTTTTGATTGTGTCGGGTTCGGCAAAATAATTGCCCTCGCCATGCGCAACGGGGATCGTGACCGTCTGACCTTTGTCATAGCTGACCGTGAAATCCGTCTGGTTGTTTTCAACCTTCAGGCGCACGGGGCGGCACACGAATTTCAGACTTTCATTGCGAAGCAAAACGCCCGGCAGCAATCCCGATTCACACAGGATCTGGAAACCGTTGCAGATGCCGATGACGCGGGTGCCCTTGTTCGCCCGCGCAATCACCTCGCGCATCACGGGAGAAGGAGCCGCCATCGCGCCGGTGCGGTGATAGTCACCATAGGAAAAACCGCCCGGCAGAACGATGAGATCGACATCGGGCATCGCGGCATCGCCATGCCATGCCATATGGGGCTTCTGCCCCGTCGCCAAAGTCAGCGCCCGCATCGCGTCACGATCGCAATTGGAACCCGGAAAAACAACAACCGCAGCCTTCATCGGCGCCTCACCTATCACAAGAATCGAGAGTTAATAAAAAGTTAGTCGCAATCTATCGTCCCCTGCCCCCCGATGCAAGGCTAGAAGGGATAAAGAAAGCAAAGGCCTGTCTTGACCTTTGCCCATGTGGCAGGTCATAACAAGCGCGTTCCTTTAACCCTGTTGGCCCCCTTATGTCCCGACTCTCTGCTGCCGAACATATGCGTCTGCGCGACAAGCTCCTCTTGATGAATTGGGGGCTGGTGGGGCTTATTGCGCTGATTGGCGGGATCGGCATCCTCCTGCTGTATTCGGCGGGTGGTAAAAGCTGGGAGCCATGGGCGGGGCCGCAGGCGATCCGCTTTGCTGTAGGGTTCATCCTGATGCTCGGTCTGGCGCTGATCGATATCCGCGTCTGGCTGCGCGCCGCTTTGCCCCTTTACGCCATCATGTTTATCCTGCTTGTCGTCGTGGAAATCATGGGACAAGTCGGCATGGGGGCGCAGCGCTGGATCAATCTGGGCTTTTTCGTCCTGCAACCGTCCGAGCTGATGAAAATCGCGCTGGTGCTGGCTTTGGCCAAATATTTCCACGCGCTGGAGATCGACGAGATTGGCCGCCCCGCTATGCTGGTGCCACCGATGCTGATGGTCTTCGCGCCTGTAGGCCTCGTTTTACTTCAGCCCAACCTTGGAACCGCAACGCTTTTAACGGCGGCCAGCGCCGCCGTTTTCTTTGTCGCCGGCGTCAGATTGTGGAAATTTGCGCTGGGGATTGGCTTATTAGCCGTTGTTCTTCCTTTCGCGTGGCACCATCTGCACGATTATCAAAAAGCGCGGCTTATGACCTTTGTCCGCCCCGATTCCGATCCTCTCGGCACGGGCTATAACATCATCCAGTCCAAGATTGCACTGGGCTCCGGCGGGCTGTTCGGCAAAGGCTTCGGCATGGGCAGCCAAAGCCAGCTACAATTCTTGCCCGAAAAACACACGGACTTCATCTTCGTCGTTTTGGCCGAAGAATTCGGCATGATCGGCGCGCTTTTTTTGCTGGGTCTCTATTTCCTTTTGCTGGCCTATGGGTTCATGATCGCGCTCACAAGTCGCAGCCAATTTGCCCGCCTGACGGCCTTTGGGCTGACAACAACCTTCTTCCTCTACGTCTTCGTCAATGTCGCCATGGTCATGGGGCTTATTCCCGTGGTTGGCATTCCTTTGCCGCTCGTTTCCTATGGCGGCACCGCGATGATGACGCTTTTGATCGGATGCGGCGTTTTACTCAGCATCTCGATCCACCGCGATATCCGGATATCGCGCACGGGAATCACCGAGCTCTAAAAAAATAATTTCGCCCGCCTACCCAAAAATGGCAGGAAACTGCCGTTATTTGGTATTTTTACTGAATTTTCATTATGTTAGCGGAAGAAAAAGGCGATGAAAGTTTTTTAGTTTCGCCGGATTTCGATTAAACTGGGCTTAACAAAGTCGCTGGTAGAAGTGCCGGAGACAACAACAACCAAAAGGATAACTATCGTGCTTGTAGAACTTTCACCCACAGCTTACCTCGCCCTTTGCGGTCTTGTCCGTGATGCGATGGAAGTTGAAAGCGACGCCAGTGTACTGCTCGGCAACGTTGCCGAAGAGCTGATGGGGGCGATGGCTGGCGGCATGATTTCTTCGGAGCTGGCAGAAAATCCAGCCCGTCTCGATGCGCTCCGCCGTGGCGGATTTTTAGGAGGTTAAGGATTACAGAAGGCCGCTAAGGCCTACCTTATTTTGGTAAATTGATAATCTTTCATTCTTTCTTTTTTTGGTATCGCTTCTTACTTGTTAAAAAATGGTGATGGTAATTTTTTAAGGGCACTGCAAATTTTATTTTCAAGGGGTGATATTATGGGTCAACGCAGCGAAAAGATCATTCATTTATCCAAAGAGATCTTCGAAGACAATGGTGCCCGTCGCTCTGCTTCTATCCTGCGGCAGGAAAAAGAAACCGCCACACGTCCTCAAGAAGAAAGTTTGCGCAGCCTGTGTCTGGCTGCCGTCGCCAAAGCGACAGGGCGCACGGCGATCTTCCCCGCCCCCACACATCAGGAAAGCCACCCCCTTACCCGTTATCAGAAGGTGGAGATCGATGCGCTGATTTTTTATGCCGCGCAGGTGGAAGAGCTCACCGAGACGCGCGTGCGGGAAGAAATCAAAAGCTTTTTGGCCATCGCCTCGCTGGAAGAGCTTACCGCGACGAACTATCGCCGCATCCGCGATTATCTGTGGCAACGGTTGAAGGGATAATCACCCCGTCGTTTCATCATCAATCGTGGCGATGCGCAGAACGTTGGTAGTNNCCCGCCGTAATCACAATGCGGTCAAAGCGCTTGGCTATGCCATGCTCGCGCGCCAAGGAAACAGCCCTTCCCACAACCTCACGGAAACTATCAACGTCCGGCGTGTGCACCGCATGAACGCCGTAAGACAGCGCCAGCCGCCGCGCAGTCGTCACCAACGAGGTTAGCCCCATGATCGGCACGCGCGGTCTTTCCCGCGCGGCGCGAAGGGTTGTCGATCCCGACGTCGTATAGGTGATGATGGCCACGGCATCAATCGTCTCGGCCACCTGACGCGCCG
>DNGD01000185.1 GCA_003486725.1 Rhodospirillaceae bacterium | reverse complement strand
CGACACGGTTGCACAGATTGGCGAGCTCGGCGGAAGACATGCCTTGCGTGTTGCCGGCCAGACGGTCGAAATCGATGTCCGAGGACAAAGGCAACTTGCGCGCATGAATCTGCAGCACCTTTTTGCGTGCGGCATTGTCAGGCATCGGCAGAGTCATGGCAAAATCAAAACGCCCCGGCCGGAGAATATCTTGCGTCAGACGGTCCGGTCTGTTGGTCGCCGCGACCACCACCACGCCCGCCATCAAAGGCAAAGCGTCCAGTTCGGCAACAAGCTGTGCCACAAGGGGATGTTGATGGGGCGCGGTATCGCTATCGGTCGAAAGGGTTTCAAACAGCGCATCGATATCGTCGAAAAAGACAAGGCAAGGCGCCTTGCGCCGCGCCAGCGCAAAAGTCTCCGTCAAAAAGGATGCCTTGTCATTTTGGTATTTGGCCATCATGGCCGGACAGGCAATTTCGATGTAGTTCATCGGAATATTGGTGGTCAGCGCGCGCACGACGGAGGTTTTCCCTGTCCCCTGCCCACCCGACAACAAGATGGAGCGCGGCGGTTTGACGCCAGCCGTCAGGAACTTGTCCCGATCGAAGAGCGACCATGTCAGCGTTTCAAGCAGCACTTGTTTAATATCATCCAGTCCCGCGACTTCGTCCCAGTACGTCAGCGGTATGTCGCACAAAATCTCGCTGTGCGCGGAAGGAGTCTGGTTGCGGAAAGCCATCATGAAATCTTGTGCGCGGACTTTTGGCGACGCCGCGAAATAGGAAGCCGCGCTGGTCAACGCAAACAAATCCCGCGCCGTCATACCGGAGGTAATCGCGGCCAGCTCGCCCAGATCAACATCGGTATCCAGTGTCAAACCGTTCGTCGCGATGTGCAAGAGTTCACTGCGTCCCCACCGATTCGGGGCGTCGACGCAAAGCCGGAAATCAAAGCGCGCCGCAAGGCGGCCCAGCGCGGCTCCCTCTCCCGCGATCACGCCGAACACAAACACATTGGGGCGCGTCGGCAACTCGTCCAGAACGGCGCAGAGCTGTTCGATCAGCGCGTGTGTCGAGGCCGCCAACGCCTCGGAATTACCGACCTGCACCAGCGCTTCCAGATGGTCGAGAAGCAAGATGCCGCTTCCACGCCGGTCCAGATCGGAAAGCTCGGTTTCAAGGCCGGATATTCCCTGTGCCATCCAGACATTCAACAGCCGGTAGCCGTCGATCACATGCAACGTCGCGCCGCATTCCTTGGCCAGACGCGCCACCATCGTCGCTTTGCCGCAGCCTTCCGGCCCCGTAAGCAGCGCCGAACGAGCGGCATAAGAGAAACTTTTTGAAAACCGCGCCTTCACCAGTTTTTGACAGGTAAGATAAGCTTCGCGGACGCCGCCGATGGCGGGAAGCCCTTTCTCCCCCGTTCTTTCGTCGGGCGAACCCACAACGGAAAACTCTGTCGCGTGACCGATTTGCGCTCCGCCCGCCGGTGTCACGCCAATGACCTTGACCTTCAACGGATAGGCCCCCAGCGTCGGCACGCGGATTTCATCATCCACTGCAACCGCCCGCTTCAAACAATAACCGGCCAACTGGCTGTGACGGGCAATCAGGTGACTTTGATCCAGATCATCAACGGCCTGAACCGTGACCCGCTCGGCCAAAGGCAGCTTGACGCGTTCGGGCAGCAACCGCGCTTTTTGCCCTGAATAGGAGCCCAGATTACTTACCGTCAGCGGGCTGACCCGCGCCAAACGCTGGTTGCGATCGCCCATAAACGCGGGCATGACGAGCAAATGCACACGCCGCGCGCCTTCGACACAAACCAGATCGCCGGCACTGACGCCAAGCACGTGCATGTCGGCCATATCCAGATGCACAACGCCGTCTTGGGTTTCTGGTATTTCGTACAAGGTCAGCGTCAGATCGGAAACCATGGTCACCACAAAACAAGGGCAAGGAAAGGAGGCAGAAAACAGGGCAAAGATCGGGCAAGGGCTGTCGCTTTTCGCAGGACGCGAAAACGAATCTTTTTAGCACAGAACATGGTTAACGCCAAAGGCCTATTCCGGCCTCTTTGGCCAGCGGCAGGAAAATCAGGTTATGAAGTTTTCCCGTTCTTTTTCAAGGCGCGCCTTCGAGATCGCGTAAATATCCGCCACCAAAGGCAAAAGGCCTTGCATCTTCGCGGTATCGGCTTTTTCTGCCGCGGCTTCCAGATCAGCCATCAACCGGCTAAAGCGCATCAAACCGCAATTCGCGCTGCTGCTTTTCATCGTGTGAGCCGTATCCCTCACCTCATTGTTCCGCGCGTTCTTGAAGCCGTCGATGCGCCGCGCCGAGTCGGCCAAAAAGGTCTTTGTCACCTGATCCACCACCGCGCCGCCCAGATCGTCTTTCATCCGCTGCAAAATGCGCGCATCGAAGACAAGAGCATCCTCCTCACAACCAAACTGCGGCGGCGATGACGCGGCGATCATGATCTCCTTATCATCCGGCTGCGCGGCAACGGAAGATACGGGTTCGTTGTTCACGGGCTCCGTGTTTGTCAGCTTGATGTGTAACCAACGCTCGAGCGTTTTGATCAGCACCGTTTGCTCAAGCGGCTTGTTCAAATAATCATTCATGCCAGCGGCCAGACACAATTCGCGGTCCCCCGCCATGACATGCGCTGTCAGCGCGATAATAGGCACCTTGGCGTTATGCCCCCCCAAGGCGCGGATATGGCAGGTGGCCAGCATCCCGTCCATTTCAGGCATTGAAATATCCATCAGGATAAGATCGTAGTTCTTGTGCTTCACCTTTTCGATTGCCTGCACGCCGTTGCACGCTTCTTCAACCAAAACGCCCGCTTTTTCCAGATAGCGGCCAGAAACCAGTCGGTTGGTATCGTTGTCCTCGACAAGCAAAACTGTACAGGCCCGTCGTGGCAGCGTCACATTGTCGGCGGGGCGCGCAGCAGTGGCGGCAAAATCCTGCGGCGCAGCCTCCCCCTCTTGCAAGGGCAGCAGGAACCAGAACTTGCTGCCCTTGCCGAGCTGGCTTTCCACGCCGATCTCGCCATGCATCATGGTCACAAGGCGACGACAAATCGCGAGGCCCAAACCGGTGCCGCCAAAGCGGCGCGTGAAAGACCGCTCGATCTGGCTGAATTCCTGGAACAGCTTGTCCTGATCGTCCTTGTTAATACCAATGCCTGTGTCTTGCACCTCGAAACGCACCAGATGTCCCGGCTGACCGGAGACCTCTTGCGGCATCATCGAGATAACGCGGAGCACGATCCGTCCCTCATCGGTAAACTTGATCGCATTGGACAGGAGGTTCAAAAGGATTTGCCGCAAACGACCGACATCGCCAAACAGCCGATCCGGTATGTTTTCCGGCTGCTGCAAGACGATCTCTATCGACTTTTCGCCCAGAAGCGACCGCGCAAATTGAGTCAGCTCCGTAAGTAGTTCGTTCAGCGAGAAGGCCTCGGGGAAGATTTCGATCTTGCCGGCCTCCATCTTCACGTAATCCAGAATATCGTTGATGATGCCGTGAAGCGCACTGCTGGACGTTTTGGCGATGGAAAGCAAATGGCGCTGCTCATCGTCCAGCTTCGTTTCGTGAAGGAGTTTAAGAACCCCCAGCATGCCGTTGATCGGTGTGCGGATTTCATGGCTCATCATGGCCAGAAAGCTTGTCTTCACCGCGCAGGCTTGCTCGGCCAAGGCTTTGGCTTGGATCAAATCATCCTGTGTCTGGCGAATGGCCGTGTTGTCGGTAAACAGACTGACGAAATAGGCCAGCCGTCCTTCTTCGTCCAACACAGGGCTGAGATTCCACTCGCTCCAGAAGGGCGTGCCGTTCTTGCGGTACAGTTGCAGCTCGAACGTGGCGGTTTCCTGCAAGCTCACGGCGCGGCGGAACGCGGCGATTGACAGGGGATCCGTGTTCCAGCCGAATAAAAATTCGGTACTGTCGCTGCGCACATCGTCAAAGACATAGCCCGTGATCCGCGTAAAGGCGCTGTTCACGAACACCGCAGGGCGATCAGGTTTTCGCATATCGCGGATCAACACGCCGACACGCGTGCTTTGCAGCGCCGCCGCGAAAATCGCATTGCACTTTTCAGCCGCACGCGCACGCTCGGCGTTGCTCTTGTAGCGATAAACAGCATCCAGCAACGCGACGATGAGCGCGAAGCTTCCGATTAAAACCAGAATGATCAAAAAGGCGCTTTGCTTTTCCTCGCGCGATAGATTTTGAAGAATATGTGTGATTTCGTGTTGATGGGTTTTCTCTGTCGCTAGCGACAGTTTATTGATCTCCATCATCA